>NZ_CVIW01000013.1:0-73089 GCF_001499715.1 Stenotrophomonas thermophila
CGAGGCGGGGAGCGGGGCCCCGTCCAACCACTGCGCGCGTGCCAGCTCAAGCAAAGGCAAGAGCAGAACCGTGCATCCGAGGCGTAATGGTTGCCTGCAATTGCAGAAGGCGGATTTTGATCCTGCATTCGTTTTTGATGTTGCCTTTGACGTTTGCATCCGCCTCCGCGGCCATGTTGGATGGGGGCTGCAGGGGCAGGCGCTGCGGGACCGTCCGCGGCATGGATGCCGCGGCCGAGCTTACAGGGATGTACTTGCAGCGTGTCCCGCAGCGCCTGCCCCTGCAGCCAGCCCTAAGCAGACAGGAACGCGCCGCTCTCCAATCCATCTCCCCCCGCTAGAATGTGCACATGAAAGCCCTGCACTCCCTGTTCCTCGCCGTCGCCCTGGCGCCGGCCCTGCTGTCCGTCTCCGCCCCCGCACATGCCTGGGGCGCGCAAGGCCACCGCCTTGTTGCCGAAGTCGCCGACGCCCGCCTCAGCCCCGCCGCCCGCGCCGAAGTGGACCGCCTGCTGGCCACCGAACCGGACGCCACGCTGGCCAGCATCGCGCCGTGGGCTGACCAGCTGCGCGCCAAGGACCCGGGCCTGGGCCGCCGCTCGGCCGGCTGGCACTACGTCAACATCGCCGAAGACAACTGCCACTACGAAGCACCGAAGCACTGCAAAAACGGCAACTGCATCGTCGAGGCCCTGAAGGCACAGAGCGCCATCCTCGGCGATCGCAGCCTGACCGACGGCGAGCGCCTGCAGGCGCTGAAGTTCGTCGTGCATCTGGTCGGCGACATCCACCAGCCGATGCACGCCGGCTACGCCCACGACAAGGGCGGCAACGATTTCCAGCTGCAGTTCGGCAACCGTGGTACCAACCTGCATTCGCTGTGGGACAGCGGCATGCTGAACACCCGCAAGCTGGACGATGCCGGCTATCTGCCGGTGCTGCAGAGCCAGCGCGCGCCGAAGCTGGCGCGCCAGTCCAACCCGCAGCGCGACCCGCAGACGTGGGCCGAGGCCAGCTGCCGCATTTCCATGCAAGCCGGCGTTTATCCGGCCACGCGTAAAATCGGTGACGAATACACCGAGCGCTACCGGCCGCTGGCCGAAGCGCAGCTGCGACTGGCCGGTGAGAACCTGGCGCAGTTGCTGAACCGCGTGCTCGGCACGCGCTGAGGAGCGTTCCAATGTCGGTCCAGGTTCAGTCGTTCTTCCACCGTGACAGCAACACCTTCAGCTATCTGGTCAGCGACCCGGCAAGTGGCGAGGCAGCGCTGATCGACCCGGTACTGGACTACGACCCGGATACCGACGCCAGCAGCGAAGCACCGCTGCGCGCCGTGCTGAAGGCCATCGAACAACAAGGCCTGCAGCTGCGCTGGCTGCTGGAGACGCATGCCCACGCCGATCATGTGTCGGCAGGGCGCCGGCTCAAGCACCGCTTTCCGCAGGCCACGCTGGGCATCGGCGAAGGCATCCGTGCGGTGCAGGCCACTTTTGCGCCGCGCTACGGCCTGCAGCTTCCGGCCGCCGATGAGATCTTCGATCGCCTGTTCAGCGATGGCGAGACCTTCGCTCTGGGCGAACTGCGCTGTCAGGTCATCGCCGTGCCCGGCCACACCAGCGACAGCATCGCCTATCTGATCGGCGATGCGCTGTTCACCGGCGACTCGCTGTTCATGCCCGATGGCGGCACTGCCCGCTGCGATTTCCCGGGCGGCGATGCCGCGCAGTTGTACCGCTCGATCCAGCGTCTGCTGGCCCTGCCCGATGCGACGCGCGTATTCGTCTGCCACGACTACGGCCCGGGTGGCCGCGGGTTCGCCAACGAGACCACCATCGGCGAACAGCGCGCGCACAACATCCACGTGCACGACGGCGTGGCCGAGGCGGAGTTCGTCAGCGTGCGCCAGGCCCGCGATGCGACGCTGGAAGAACCGAAGCTGATGCAGCCCGCAGTGAAGGCCAACATCCAGGGCGGGGCCTGATCCACGCCGCTGCGCCCGCCGGGCATGGCCCTGCGCTACCCCGGTCATCGCGAGCGATCATTTTCCCTGCGTGCGCACCACGTGCTGGCCCTTCACGATCTCGAAGGTAAAGGCGTATTGCAGGGTGACGGCCACCGGTTCGACACGCTCGGCGCCGCGGCAGTCACCGCGATTGGCAGGCACCTTGCCGGCCGCGAAGTGGCAGACCGCTGCGGACGAGTACTTCCACATCGCCACGGCTTCCTGCGCTGCCTGCAGCAGGGGCGCATTCTCGCCCGCAGCACCTGCCGCGCACTCCGGGCGATCGGTCAATGGCAGGCTGCGCTCGACGTCGCCGTTGGCATCAACCACCACCTGCAGGCAGATGGTGGTCGGCGCCAGTTCCGCGCGCGGGTCGCGATCGCCTACCTCCGGGTCCGGTGCCGCGTACAGTTGCGGCATCCGGTAGCCCTCGGTCGCACCCAGCGAATACACCTGCAGCTGCCCACTGCCGCCGCCCGCCTGCGGCTGCAGGCGCTGGTGACCGACATTCTCGCTGCGGGTATCGACGGTGGTCAGGCGATCCTGGGTTGCACACCCCACCAGCAGCGCCGCCATCATCATCAGCGGCGCGGACTTCACTTCGCGTCCTCGGTGTCATCCATGGCGTAGGTGATCGGAATGCGTACGGCACCGGCCACCGGCTTGCCGTTCTTCACCGCGGGACGATAGGTCCAGCTGCGCGCGGCGGCGACGGAGACGGCGTCGAACACCCCCGGATTGGTCGCACTGAGTACCCGCACATCGGTCGGATGGCCCTGTGCATCCACTTCGATGCGCAGATTGACCACACCTACCTGGCGTTGCTCGACGGCGGACTTCGGATAGGACGGCGGCGGCATCTTGTCCACCTGGATCGGCCGGTCCAACCCCGCCTTGGCCGCATCGTCCTGCGCATGTTCGAACGGCTCGACACCGATCCGGGTGCCACCGGCCGCACCGCCCTGGCTGGCCCATGCCACCGCGCCCATGCCCACACACAACCCGACCACCAGCACCTGCCCGGACACCCACGGCAATGCCTTCCGCTTGGACTGCTTCAACATGGCGATACGCTCCTTCAACACGGGTTGGCTGCGCCAATGGCAGACCGCGGGCGCAACCGGGTGGACCAGCTGCGCCTTCAGCAGCGTGCTGGCATAGAGGCCGCGCAGCGCAGGCTGCGGACCGATGGTGCGGGCATCGCAGGCCAGTTCCTGATCGCGCAGGAAGCGGCGTGCGGCCCATGGCAGCAGCGGGTGGAACCAGAACACCACGCGCGCCAGCAGCAGAGCGCCGTTGGCCCAGTGATCGCCGTTGCGACGGTGGTTGCGCTCGTGTTGCAGGATCAGGCCCTGCTCCTGTGCACTGAACTGCTGGTCGAATGCCGGGCCGACCACGATGCGCGGCCGCCACAGGCCCACCAGCGCGGGCAGGCCGGGATCGCCGCTGGCCTGCCAGCTGCCATCGGTGCGCGGCGTCAGTGGACCCATCCGCCGTTCGAAACGGCGTTGTGCGCGCAGGTCGCGCAGCAGGCAGATGCCCGCGCCCAGCGCCCACAGCGCGAACAACAGCCCGGCCCATGAAAGCGAATGCCCGGCCACGCTATCAAGCGCACCGGGCATCACTTTCAGCGGCAGCGTGGGTACCTGCTGCAACAACGCAACCTGCGGCAACGGCAGCATCAGTGCCACCAGCAGCATCGGCAGCAGCCACCAGCTACGGTAGGCCAGCCCTGCGCCGCCCATCCGCACCAGCAACGGTCGCAGCGCCGCCAGCAACAGCACGCCCACCGCCAGCCACAGGCTGGACTGCAACAACCCGTCGAGCAGCTCATTCATGGTCCAGCTCCTGGATCAGCTTCTTCAGTTCGGCGATGTCCTGCGCGCTCAGCTGGCCGCGTTCGCTGAAGTGCGCGACCAGCGGTGCCACGCGCCCTTCAAAGACACGCCCGATGAAGTCCTGGCTCTGCGCTTCCACCCATGCCTGGCGTTGCAGCAGGGGTCGATACAGGTAGCGCCGGCCATCGCGCTCGGCGGCGATCGCGCCCTTGGTCAGCAGGCGGTTGAGCAGGGTCTTGATGGTCGGTTCGGCCCAGTCGCGGTGGGCCAGCGCGGCGATCACTTCGTCGGCGCTACGCGGTGCCTGCTGCCACAGCACCTCCATCACAACGGCTTCGGCTTCGCTGATAGGGATCATGGTTTACATCCGTAATCGATTCTTCGATTACGCGCGTAATCGTCCTGCCTGTCAAGCCCCTCGACTCCGGTTTCATCCCGGCTGCGCCAGCATCGATTCCTCCCGCCCCAGGCCCCGGATGAAAGCGCTGCCCAAGAAGGATTTCCCGGTCGAGCAGGCCCGCCGCTTCCTCGAACCCGGCCCGATCGTGCTGGTCAGTACCGCCTGGCGCGGCCAGCGCAACCTGATGACGATGGGCTGGCACATGGTGATGGGCTTTTCGCCGTCGTTGGTCGCCACCTACCTCTGGAATGAAAACCACAGCCATGCCCTGGCCGTCGGCAGTGGCGAGTGCGTGATCAACGTACCCGGCGTGGAGCTGCTCGATACCGTGGTCGACATCGGCAATTGCAGCGGTCGCGAGGTCGACAAATTCGCCCGGTTCGGGCTCGACGCGTTGCCCGCACGCGAGGTCGGCGCGCCGCTGGTCGGGCAATGCCACTCGAATTTCGAATGCCGCTTGTACGACGATAGCCAGGTTGCATCGAGCAATCTGTTCATCTGGGAAATCGTGCGCGCACACGTAGCGCCACGGCCGAAGCTGCCGCGCACGGTGCACTACCGCGGCGATGGGCAGTTCATGGTGGCCGGCACCGAAGTGTCGCGTCGACGGCGGTTCAAGCCCGACATGCTGTAATGCCTGCACTCCCCACACGCAGGACCGCCCCGCATGACCGAACACCTCACCGACCTGGACGCCGCTGTCGACTGGTTGTTTGCGCGCGTGGACGGGCCGCTGCGGGTCGGGGCACCGCTGGCACTGGGCAAGCCGCACCGGCTGCTCAATGCCCTGTACGCACGCGTCGAGCACGACCCTTCGCGGCCGCTGCAGCTGTATACCGCGCTGTCGCTGAACCCGCCCAAGGCACGTGGCAACGGCCTGGAAGCGCGCTTCCTTGCACCGTTCGCGCAGCGCCATTTCGGCGACGATTTCCCGCGCCTGGCCTATGCCGATGCGATCGCGCGTGACGCGCTGCCGGCGCACGTACAGGTGGAAGAGTTCTACATGCAGTCCGGCGCCCTGCTCGGTTCACGGCAGGCGCAGTCCAGCTATACCAGCCTGAACTACACCCACGCCGCCGATGCGGTGGCGCAGCGCGCGCCGCAGGTGATCGTGCAGAAGGTGGCAATGCGGCCGGATGATCGCCGGCTTTCGCTGTCGTGCAACAACGACATCACCCAGGACACGCTGGATGCGATGACCGCGCGCGGCCTGCCGCGCCCATTGATGATCGCCGAGATCGATCCGCAGCTGCCCTATCTGGGCGGCTCGGCCACGGTGGATGTGACGTTCTTCGATCTGGTGATCACCCCCCCACCGCCGTACCCCGCGCTGTTCGGGTTGCCGAGGCAGCCGGTCGGCGACGCCGACTATGCCATCGGCCTGTATGCCAGCACGCTGGTGCGCGACGGCGGCACCCTGCAGATCGGCATCGGCACGCTGGCTGATGCACTCAGCCATGCACTGGTGCTGCGGCACACCGACAACGCGCGCTACCGCCGCGTGCTGCATGCGCTGGATCCGCAGCTGGTCAGCCACCCGCTGGTGCAGGAAATCGGTGGGCTGGATCCGTTCGAGGTGGGCCTGTACGGCTGCAGCGAGATGCTCAACGAGGGCTTCCGCCGACTGGTGCAGACCGGGGTGATCAAGCGCAAGGTGCACGACGACCTGGCGCTGATGCAGCGCATCGAGAACGGCAGCACGTTGTCGATCGACCACGCCACCCTGGCCGCCGAGGGTGAGTACCTGCACGGCGCGTTCTACCTGGGCTCGCCGGAATTCTACGAATGGCTGCGCACGTTGCCGGAAGACGAATGCCGCGCGATCGGCATGCGCCGCATCAGCGAGATCAACCAGCTGTACGGCGGCAACGAAACGCTGGAACGCCTGCAGCGCCGCCATGCGCGCTTCTTCAACTCCTGCATGATGGCCACCGCGCTGGGCGCGGCGGTGTCGGACGCGCTGGACGATGGACGCGTGGTATCCGGCGTGGGCGGCCAATACAACTTCGTGGCGATGGCACATGCGCTGCCGGAAGCGCGCAGCGTGCTGATGTTCCGCGCCGCGCGCGATGACAAGGGCCAGCGCGCATCCAACGTGCGCTGGAACTACGGGCACACCACCATCCCCCGCCACCTGCGCGACATCTACCTCAACGAATACGGCATCGCCGACCTGCGCGGGCTGACCGACGAGGACTGCGTGCACGCAATGACCGCGATCACCGAGGCGCCGTTCCAGGATGAGCTGCTGCAGCAGGCGCAGGCCTCGCGCAAGCTGCTGGCGGTGTCCCAGCCCGACCCGCAGCGCCTGCAGCGCAATACGCCGCAGGCACTGGCCGCGGCACTGGCACCGTTCCGCGCCGATGGTAGCCTGCCCGACTATCCCTTGGGCAGCGACTTCAACGAGATCGAGCAGGTGCTGGTGAAGGCGCTGGCCTGGCTGAAGGCCAATACGCAGACGCGCGCCGACAAGCTGCGTACCGTCTGGGCAGCGCTGCGCCAACCGGCAGGCGACGGCGATGCGGTGTACCTGCAGCGCATGGGCCTTCAGGCGCCGAAGGATTTCGCAGAGCGTCTGGATGCGCGACTGCTGCGCCTGGCCCTCGCCCGCACCGCGTAGGCAGGGGCAGCGCCGGGCCGTGCCCGGCGGATGCGTGGTGCCCAACGCGCTATCGTATGCCTATGAGCGACGATTCCCGTTTCCTGCACGACCTGCAGCAACGCCAGGCCGCAGGCGAAGACCTGCGCTATCTGTGTTTCTGGGGCCACCAGCCGCCGCGCAGCGGTGTGTCTGCGTCCTGCTTCAGCCAGTGGTATGACGCCGGCTTCGACATTGATGGCGTGCACTACCGCACCGCCGAGCACTACATGATGGCCGGCAAGGCGCGGTTGTTCGGCGCCAGCGCGCTGCTCGACAAGATCATCACCAGCGCCACACCGGACAAGGCAAAGGCGCTGGGCCGCCAGATCGAAGGCTTCGATGAAGCGCGCTGGGTACAGGCGCGCTACGACCTGGTGGTGGCTGGCAACCTCGCCAAGTTCAGCCAGAACCCGGAACTGGGCGCCTTCCTGCGCGCCACTGCGCGTTGGGTGCTGGTGGAAGCCAGCCCGGTGGATTTCATCTGGGGCATCGGCCTGGCCAAGGACCACGCCGACGCGCACAACCCGGCGCGGTGGCGCGGATTGAACCTGCTGGGGTTTGCGCTGATGGACGTGCGCGACGCGATGTAACGCTCATCCACGCATGGCGTGGATCCACCGGCACGGCGACCGATTCGATTCGCCCCACAGAAAAAAGGAAAGGCCGGCGTGCGCCGGCCTTTCCTGCATCACGCTGCGATGCTGCTTACAGCGACTTGGCCGCTTCCACCACGTGGGCGGTGGTGATGCCGAAGTGCTTGTACAGCTGATCGGCCGGCGCCGAGGCACCGAAGGTGTCGATACCGACCACAGCACCGTCCAGGCCGACGAACTGGCGCCAGAAACCGGTGACGCCGGCTTCCACCGCCACGCGCTTGCGCACGGCATTTGGCAGCACCGATTCACGGTAGGCCGCATCCTGGCGCAGGAACACGTCGGTGGACGGCATCGAGACCACGCGGGTCTTGATACCGGCCGCGTCCAGCTGGGCCTTGGCTTCGGTGGCCAGCGAGACTTCCGAGCCCGTGGCGATCAGGATCACGTCCGGGGTACCAGCAGCATCGGCCAGCACATAACCGCCGCGCTCGATCTGGGCAATCTGCTCGGCGCTGCGCGGCTGGTGCGGCAGGTTCTGGCGGCTGAACACCAGGCAGCTCGGGCCGTCCTGGCGGGTGATCGCAGCCTTCCAGCTCACCGCCGACTCGACCGCATCGCACGGACGCCACACGTCGTTGTTCGGGATGTAGCGCAGCGAAGCCAGGTGCTCCACCGGCTGGTGGGTCGGGCCGTCTTCGCCCAGGCCGATCGAGTCGTGGGTGTAGACGTGGATGGCGTGGGCCGGGATCAGCGCGCTCATGCGCACGCCGTTGCGGGCGTAGTCGCTGAACACCAGGAAGGTGGCGTCGAACGGAATGAAGCCACCGTGCAGGGCCAGGCCATTGGCAATGGCGGTCATGCCGAACTCGCGCACGCCGTAGTACACGTAGTTGGCGTTGGCGTCGTCGCTGGCAACGGACTTGCTGCCCTTCCACAGGGTCAGGTTGGAGTGCGCCAAGTCGGCCGAGCCGCCGACGATTTCCGGCAGCAGCGGAGCATAGGCTTCAATGGCCAGCTGCGAGGCCTTGCGCGAGGCGATCGTCGGGCCTTCAGCCGCCACCTGGGCGATGTAGGCATCGGCCTTGGCAACGAAGTCGGCCGGCAGTTCGCCGTGCGAACGACGGGTCAGTTCGGCGGCCTCGCCCGGGTACTGGCTGGCGTACTTGTCGAACAGCTGTTCCCACTCGGCCTGGCGCAGGGTGCCGGCGCCGTTGGCACGCCAGCCGTCGTAGATCGCCTGCGGAATCTCGAACGGGCCGTATTCCCAGCCCAGCTGCTTGCGGGTGGCTTCCAGTTCGTCCTTGCCCAGCGGTGCGCCGTGGCTGGATTCCTTGCCCGCCTTGTTCGGCGAACCAAAACCAATGGTGGTGCGGCAGCAGATCAGTGTCGGCTTGTCGCTCTGCGACAGCGCGGCCTCGATGCCGGCCTTGATGCTCTCCGGGTCATGACCATCGACATCGCGCACCACGTTCCAGCCATAGGCCTCGAAACGCTCCGGGGTGTTGTCGGTGAACCAGCCTTCGACGTTGCCGTCGATGGAGATATGGTTGTTGTCCCAGAAGCAGACCAGCTTGTGCAGGCCCCAGGTGCCGGCCAGCGAAGCGGCCTCATGCGACACGCCTTCCATCAGGCAGCCGTCGCCCATGAACACCCAGGTGCGGTGGTCGACCACTTCCAGCTCCGGACGGTTGAAGCGCTGTGCCAGCAGCTTCTCGGCCAGGGCGAAGCCCACGGCATTGGCAAAGCCCTGGCCAAGCGGACCGGTGGTGGTTTCCACGCCCGGGGTCTCGTGGCGCTCCGGGTGGCCGGCGGTGTGGCTGCCCAGCTGGCGGAACAGCTTGAGCTGCTCGATCGGCAGGTCGTAACCGCTCAGGTGCAGCAGCGCGTACTGCAGCATCGAACCATGGCCGTTGGACAGCACGAAACGGTCGCGGTTGAACCAGTGCGGGTTGCTCGGGTTATGGCGGAGGTAGTCGTTCCAGAGGACTTCGGCGATGTCGGCCATGCCCATGGGCATGCCGGGGTGGCCGGACTTTGCGGTTTCAACCGCATCGGCGGCAAGGAAGCGGATGGCGTTGGCCAACTGGCGACGGGTAGGCTGCGTCATGGTTCTGTCGGAATCGGGAGGCGGCCGCGGACGTGCGGGCGGCCTATTGTCCCATAGTCGCCGGGCCGGGGGTCGGTTCACCTTGCCCGGCAGTGCCGGCC
The DNA here is from genome assembly GCF_001499715.1 of Stenotrophomonas thermophila. Classification (NCBI taxonomy): domain Bacteria; kingdom Pseudomonadati; phylum Pseudomonadota; class Gammaproteobacteria; order Lysobacterales; family Lysobacteraceae; genus Stenotrophomonas; species Stenotrophomonas thermophila. The sequence continues at coordinate 9,686 of NZ_CVIW01000013.1, forward strand.
GCTGGCCGCCAACTGCGCAGAATTCAATGAAGATCATGAAGTTGCCGGCCAGCGGCCGGCACTACCGCCCCCGGAGTCCGGGGGCTGCGCCCTAGGCGCGGGGGTGTGGAGGCCGGTAAGGGGGGCCCACGATTCGCATCGCGAAACGTGGGAGCGGCAGCGCGCATGTGATGACGCGTACCCGGCCAGCGGCCGGCACTACCGCCCCCGGAGTCCGGGGCGGGAATCCGGGCTCAGTCCTGCTGCGGGCCCAGCGCCGGGCCATCGTGGCCTTCGCCCTTGGCCACCAGCGTGGTCAGGGCCAGGTCGCCAGTCACGTTCAGCGCGGTACGGCACATGTCCAGAAAGTGGTTCACGCCCAGGATCAGGCCGATGCCGAGCGGGTTCACGCCCACCATCGCGCAGATCATCGCCACCACCGGCAGCGAGCCCGACGGCACGCCGGCGGTTCCGATGCCACCGAGGATGCAGACCGCCATCACCATGATCTGCTGGCCGATGCTCAGGTCCACGCCGAAGAACTGGGCCAGGAAGATCACCGTCACGCCCTCGAACAGCGCGGTGCCGTTCTGGTTGGCGGTGGCGCCCACGGTCAGCACGAAGCGCGACACGCGCTGCGGCAGGCCCATCTGGTCGGCCACGCGCAGTGCGGTCGGCAGGGTGGCGTTGCTGGAAGCGGTGGAGAACGCCATCACCGTCGCTTCCTGGGTATCGCGGAAGAACGACAGCGGCGAACGGCCGGACAGCCACACTGCCGTACCGTAGGTCACCACCATGTGCAGGCCGAGTGCCAGCACCACCACGCCCACGTAGGCGCCCAGGCGGATGATCAGTTCGAAGCCGAACAGCGCGGCCAGATTGAACATGAAGCAGGCCACCGCATACGGGGCCAGGCGGATGACCAGGTTGATCAGGGTCATCGAGATTTCGAATACGCCTTCGATGGCACGGCGCAGCGGGGCGACCTTCTCGTCGTCGGTCAACACCATGCCGATGCCGAACATCAGCGCGAAGAACATCAGCGACAGGATCGCGCCGTTGTCAGACGCGGCCTGCAGCACGTTGCTCGGCACGATCGACAACAGCATGTCCATGCCCTTCGGCGTGCCATGGATGCCGGCAACGATTTCCTTGCTGCGCTCTGCGTTCTCCGACAGCATCATCGCGGCCACCTGCGGATCCACGCCGGCGCCCGGCTTGAGCAGGTTGACCAGCACCAGGCCGATGCCCACGGCAATGCCGGACAGCAGCACGGTATAGGCCAGGGTCTTCCAGCCGATGCGGCCAAGGGCGCGGATGTCGCCCATCTCCGACACGCCCATGATCAGCGCCGAGAAGATCAGCGGCACGATCAGCATGAAGATCAGGTTGAGGAACAGGCCCGAAGCCGGGGTGGTGACGTAGTCCATTACCCACTTGGCACCGGCCTGCAGACCTTCGACGCTGCCGCCCAGGGCGTGCACGATCAATCCCAGGACCAGGCCGATCGCAAAGCCGATGCCCATCTTCCAATGCAGGGGCAACTTCTTCTTGTCGGCAGCAGCTGCTGTCATGCGCGGGTTTCCTCGAAAAATGAATGCACTCTAACAAAGCGCGCAAGCGGCGCCGGTTCAGGTTCGCCGCGGCGGGTACAGCGGCGGCAGCCCAGTGTTGGCGGCGTCGACAACGCTCGACCAGTGCGGTCCGTCACGGAAGACCTCGCGCAGGCGCGTACGCAAGGTCGCCAGATCACCCTGCCCGCCCCAACGGGCCTGCTGCAGATCCTGCAGCACCTGCCGCTGGGCCGGGTCATCGAGCCGCGCGATGACCTGCTCGATGCGGTCAACGCCGGCCATCGCACACAGGTGTGCTTCCACCTGGTCGAACCCTTCGCCATCCAAGGCGCGGCGCAGTTCGGCCACGCCGGCACGCCCCGTCGCCACAGCCGGCACGGCGCCCTTGCTCGCTACAGGCGCCGCCACGCGCGGGCGACGGCCACGCTGCCAGCCCCACAACAGCGTCAGCAGCCACAGCAAGGCCAGGCCAATGGCGGCGCCCATCCACGGCCATGGACGCTCGGCAAGGCCGCTGGCACGCGGATCGGTGGCCGCGATGCGGCTGTCCTGGCCATCGGCCCCCGGCAGCGCAGCCTGGGTATCGATCGGCGGCAGCGGCGCAGGTGAAGCACTGCCCCCGCCATTAGCGGCCGCCACGGCCAGGGTCAGGTCCGGGAGCGTTGCTTCCTGCGCCTTGCCATTGCGCACGTCCCACCACGGCAGGCGCGGCCCCGGCACCACCAGCGAACCCGGCTGGCGCGGCACGATCGAATAGCGGCGGGTGATCTTCAGGCGCGGCGTGCTGCCGTTGAAGCTCTCTTCGTACTGTGCGGGTTCGGCGAACACCTGTGCGGCGTTGCCGACATCGGGCACCGGCAGGTCGGTGAACTGCGCGCGGGTGGCACCTTCGGCAATCGCCTCGACCACCACGTTGGCCGCCTCACCGGCATGGGCGCGGGCCGGTGCACTGGTGTAGCGCAGCTGCAGGCCCTGAAGCGGCAACCATGGCTGCGGCGCCTGCGCCGGCTGTGCCTGTACCTGCAACGTGCGGTCGGCGCCGGTGGCATTCATGCGCCCGTCGCCGCCGCCGAAGAAATCGTCGAAGAAGCCACCGGCACTGCGCCCACTGAAGCGCGCACCGGCCAGCCGGAGTGCACCGCTGCGCTCGGGAACAAGCAGGAAGCGCCGCTCGACCACGTTGTAGCGACGGCCATTGACCTGCCGCACATCGGTGCGGTCATCCCCCACCCGCTGCAACGACGCGCCTGCCGGGGTATCCAGCACCAGTTCGCCGGACGCCAGCTGCGAGGCGAAATACAGCCGCACCACCACGCCCACGCTCTGCTGCACGTACGGCGTCTCGTCATCGACAACGGTTTCGATGAAGGCCACCGCGTTGCTGTCGGGGCCGGCCACGGCAGCGGCATCCACTTGAAGGGTCAGCGGCGCGGTACGTGCACTGCCCACCTGCAGACCCGGCACCACCAGTGCACCGCTGCGCCGTGGGGAGAGTGCCACGCCATACAGAGTGCGCTGCTGCATGCTGCCATTGCGCCACTCCACCTGGCGGCTGCTGGTCTGCCCGCTGAGATCGAAGTCGGTACGCAACGGCGTGAAGTCCGGCGTGCCCTGGTCGCTCTCGACATTGAGCATGACCGTGTCACCCAACGCGATGCGGTCGCGGTCCAGCCACGCGCGCGGCTGCGCCCAGGCCAGCAGCGGCAGCCACAGCAGCAACGCCGCCAGTACCTGTCGGGGCCAGTGCCTGTGCATGTTGATCGCCCGCGTCATCGCCCTTCCCTCTTCCTGCGTTCGTTTTCCAGCTGGAACTTGGCCCGCAGCAATGCGCCCGGATCATCCGGTACGCGCCGCATCCACGCCTCCACCGCCTGTTGCTCCTCGCGTTGGCGCGGGGTGGTGCCGTCGCTGCCTGGCACGGGCTTGCCATCCTGCTCGCCCTTGCCCTCACGTGCCTGCTGCATTGCCTGCTGCATGCGCTGGCGCTGCTGCTCATCGGCCCGGGCCTGTGCCTTGGCATCCTCCACCTGTGGTGGCGCCTGCTGTCCATCGCGCCCGCGCTCGCCGGGCTGCGGGCTCGACGGGTTCTTGTCGTCACCGGGCTTGGGCTGCCCCTGCTGGCCCGACTGCGGCTGGCCCTGGCCAGGATCCTGCTGGCCCTGCTGCGGCTTCTGGCCCTGCGGATTCTGCTGCCCCTGGCCGTTCTGCGGTGGCTTCTGCTGCCCGTTCTGCGGTGGTTTCTGCTGATCCTGGCCTTTGCCACCGGACTGCTTGCGCTTGCGCGCGGCATCGACCACGGCACGGTTGGCGACCGCATCGGCCATGCCGGGATGCAGCGCCAGCGCGCGGTCGTAGGCGGCAATGGCTTCGTCGTAGTGGCCCTGGCGGGCCAGTGCATTGGCCAGGTTGTACCAGCCCGCATCGCTGTCGATGCCCTCGAACTGCTTGCGGGCACCGGCGAAATCGCCATTGCGGTACGCCTGCGCACCTTCGGCCAAGCGCTGGTGCTGCACCTGGTCGGCGCGCTTCCACAGCGTGCCCTGCGCTGGCGGTGCGGCGGGCGCGGCAGGCGCCTGCGCCTGCACGTCGCTCATCCATGGCAGCAGGCCCACCGCCAGCACTGCCGCCAGCAGCGCGCGGCGGCGGAAGGCCAGCAACGCCAGCAGCATCACCGGTGGCAGCAGCCAGAACCCTTCATCACGCCATTGCTTGCCCTCGCCCGGCCGCTGCGCTGCAGTGCCTTCGCGTGCATCCAGTACGCCCAGTGCGCGCAGATCACTGGCATCGGCGGCGATGCGGGCATAGCGGCCACCGCCCGCGGTGGCCACGGCACGCAGGCTGCCTTCATCCAGCGCAGCCTGGCGGATCTGCCCACTGCCATCCCGGTAGGCCGCCCCGGCGGGGGTGCCCAGGCCCAGTACCGACACCTGCAGGCCCAGGCTGCGCGCCTGCGCTGCGGCCAGTGCCGCTTCATCATCGGCGTGATCGCTGACCAGCAGGATCTGCCCCCGCAGCGCCCCGATCTGGCGCATCAACCGCGTTGCCCAGTCGATACCGCGGTCGGCACGCTGGCCGTCACGTGGCATCACATCCGGCGACAACGCGTCCAGATACAGCGCCACATTGCTGCCGTCGTCGGTCAGCGGCGCCACGGTGTAGGCGTCCTCGGCGTAGACCACCAGGCCCACCTGTCCGCCCTGGCGGACACGCAGCAGCTCACCCACTTTCGCCCGCGCCTGCAGCAGGCGCGACGGCGGCAGGTCGGTGGCATTGATCCGGCTGGATAGATCCAGCACCACCAGCAGCGGCGCGCTGGCCTGGAACATCGGCTGTGCCTGCTGGCGCCAGCTTGGCCCGGCCATGGCCAGCGAGGCCAGCGTCCAGCCCAGCAGGACGGCCCAGGGCAGGCGTACGCGGCGGCGCGTGCCCGCGGCCAGCAGATGCGGCAACAGGTGGGCATCCACCGCTGTTCGCCACACATCGCTGCGCCGCTGCCGGTACAGCGCCAGTGCAAGAATGACCGGCAAAGCCAGCAAGGCCCACAGCCATTCCGGGCGCAGGAAGTGCAGCGCATTCCAGTCGGGAAGATGGGATGCCAACGCGATCATCGGCGGCGCTCCGGCCACACCCATGCCAACGCACCCAACAACAACGCCAGGCCCAACGGCCAGGCATAGCGCTCCTCGCGCGGTCGCAGGCTTGGCCCCTTCGCCGCGATCGGCCCCAGCCGGTCCAGTTCGGCGTAGATGCCGGCCAGCTGCGCGGTATCGCGGGCGCGGAAGAACTGGCCACCGGTCATGCTGGCAATCTTCTTCAACGTGGCCTCGTCGACCGGATCCTGGTCGGCGGAAATGGGAATGCCGAACAGGCGCATGCTGCCATCGCCACCAAACGCGACGGTGTGGATGCGTACACCTTCGGCGCGGGCCACTTCCGCCGCACGCAGCGGCTCCAGCACCCCGGCGTTGCTGACGCCGTCGGTCAGCAGGATCAGCACGCGCTGCCCCTCCGGTTGGCTGCGCAGGCGCTTCACCGCCAGGCCGATGGCATCACCGATGGCCGTCTCGCGACCCGCCAGGCCAACCACGCTGTCGCGCAGCTGGTCGCGCACGCTGGCCAGATCGGCCGTCAGCGGCGTAAGCGTGTAAGCGCGGTCGCCGAAGATCAGCAGGCCGATGCGGTCGCCGGCACGTCGATCCAGGAAATCGGCCAACACGGCCTTGGCTGCGGTCAGGCGGTCCACCGCCTGTCCACCCAGCACCATGTCGCCCTCGCCCATGCTGCCGGACACGTCCATCGCCAGCATCATCTGCCGGCCCTGCTGCGGCGGGGTGATTGCTTCGCCCAGCTGTTGCGGGCGTGCCAGTGCGACGCACAGCGCGCACCAGCCCAGCCACAACAGCAGCGTGCGCAGCCACGACACATCAACGCGGCCGCCACCGGCCAGCGCTTCCAATTCCGTCGCTGCATAGGGCACGCGCAGCGCAGCGCCGGGGTCGGCACGACGCTTCCACCAGCGCATCAGCAACGGCAACGGCAGCGCCAGCAGGGCCAGCGGCCACGCCAGCTGCAGGTCCGGCCATGGCCAGTAACTTGCCAGCAGGTTCATCGGCGGCGCTCCAGCAGCATGGCCAGGTAGCGCTCGCGCGCCCAGCTGCGCAGCGCCGCCACATCGTTGGCGTCCACCCGCGGGCGATAGGCACCTTCGGCCAGCAGACTGCGACGTGCCGCGGGCAGCGTGCCTTCCGGATCCAGGCGCTGCCACCAGGCGTCATCGCGCAGGGATTCACTGCCGGGCTGTGCCTGGCGCGCGGCGCGACGCAGCAGCCCTGCGATCGCCGCCAGTTCGGCAGCCGCATCGGCGGTGGTTGCCAGCTCCTGATCGAACAGCTGCAACCAGCGTTGGCGGCGTCGGCGGCGCTGCCACCACACGAAGCCCATCGCCACCAGCAACAGCAGCACCACGCCGCCGATCATCAGATAGCCCGGTGCCGGTGGCCACCACGACGGAGGCGGTGGCACTTGGACATCGCGCAGCGGCAGGTTGGCACTCATGCCGGCACCTCGGTGGGCGATGGTGCCAACCAGGCATCGCTGGGCGCATCGGTGGTCAGCACCTGCACATCGACACGGCGCGCCCCCAGCTGGCGCCGCAGTTCCTGCAATGGTTCGACGAAGTGGGCCTGCCAGTGCGCCTGCACCTCGCTGCGCCGCAGGTCCAGGCCGATGCGCTGCTGCGCAGTCTGGAACTGCAGCGCGGCCGATGGAGGCTGCAGTTCCAATGGATCGACCAGCAGCACCAGGCTGAGGTCATGGTGCTGGGCCAGCGCACTCCAGCGCGCAGGCGGAATACGGATGGCCTGCTGCGGGTCGGCCAGCACCAGCACGCGTGCACCCGGGCGCAGGACGCGACCGGCATGGTCCAGCGCGCGCTCCAGGCCAAGGTCATCGGCCGGGGGCTGCGCATACCACCGGGTGAGCGCATCCAGCACGCGCAGCACGCCGCGCGGGCCACCTGCCGGTGCGATCGGTGGTTCACGGTCGCTGCCACGCAGGGCGCCGATGCGATCACCACGACGCTGTGCCGACCACGCGGCGACAGCACCGGCACGTGCGGCCTGCACCGATTTGAAGCGCACGCGGGTGCCGAAGTACAGCGCCGGCGACGTATCGGCCACGATCAGGCTGACCCGCTCGCGTTCGGCCTGGAACAGTTTGGTGTGGGCACGACCGGTGCGTGCGGTCACCCGCCAGTCGATATGGCGCGCATCATCACCGGCCACGTACTCGCGTGACTCGGCATACTCCATGCCACGCCCACGCAGCGGCGACGGCGCCTGCCCCGCGTTGCCGGCGCGGCCACGGCGTGGCGGCGGCGGTCGCTGTGCAAGGCGGCGCAGCGCTACCAGTTCGGCCAGCTGCGGGCGCAGCCCGTCACCGTCGCTGACGGAAGAGGCGTGGTGCAGGGATGGATCGGCCATGCGCAGGCTCAGGGTGCCGGCACGCGGGCCAGCAGTTCCTGCACCAGGCGTTCGCCGTCCCAGCCTTCGGCGGTGGCTTCGTAGCTGGGCAGTACGCGATGGCGCAGCACGTCGGCGGCAACCGCTCGCACGTCATCGGGCGTGACGAAGTCGCGGCCGGCCAACCAGGCGCGCGCACGTGCGCAGCGTTCCAGCGCGATGGAACCGCGCGGGCTGGCGCCCCAGGCAATGCGGCGGCCCAGGCCAGCGTCATAGCGCGACGGATCACGCGAGGCCAGCACCAGCTCGATCAGATAGCGTTCCAGCGCCGGCGCCATGTGCAGGTCCAGCACTTCGCGGCGGGCATCGAACACATCCTGCATCGGCAGCTTTTCCGCCGCCGGTGTGGCTTCGCCCAGCGCGCCACGGGCGCGGTCGCGGGCCAGCCGAAGGATCTCCGATTCGGCGGCCTGGTCCGGGTAGCCGATGCGTACATGCATCAGGAACCGGTCCAGCTGTGCTTCGGGCAGCGGGAAGGTGCCTTCCTGCTCGATCGGGTTCTGCGTGGCCATCACCAGGAACAGCGGCGGCAGCGCGTAGGTGTGGCGGCCAACGGTGACCTGGCGCTCGCCCATCGCTTCCAGCAGCGCCGACTGCACCTTGGCCGGCGCGCGGTTGATTTCATCGGCCAGCAGGATCGGGTGGAAGATCGGGCCGGGTACGAATTCGAAGCGGCCCTCCTGCGGGCGCCAGATCTCGGTGCCGGTCAGGTCGGCCGGCAACAGGTCCGGAGTGAACTGCACGCGGGCGAAATCCGCCTCCAGGCGCGAGGCCAGCGCACGGATCGCCGTGGTCTTGGCCAGGCCCGGAGCGCCTTCCACCAACAGGTGGCCATCGGCCAGCAGCGCGATCAGCAGGCGTTCGACCAGTGCCGCCTGGCCGACGATCTCGGCCGACAGGGCATCGCGCAGCTGGGTGAAGGCGCCATGCAGGCGAGAGGCGGCCGGCGCGGGCGGCGGCGAGACGGTTTCGGGCATCGGCGGTGGCAGGTTCATGGGGGCCTTTGACCGGCGCGGGACGGCACGGGTTCCCGACATCATCGCAGGGTGCCTTGCGATTGGCATCAAGAAAGGATGAACAGCGTCCACGCATGACGTGGATCTACTGGACATGGGCGTCGTGGATCTACGGGTGGAAACGCAGAAGGGCCGCGCATGGCGGCCCTTCTGCGTTGCGCGGGTGGCGCGGGCTCAGTTCTGCTTGGCCACGCGCAGCACCTTCGGCGTGACGAACACCAGCAGCTCGGCCTTGTCCTTGTTGCGGCCGCGCTTCTTGAACAGGTTGCCCAGGAACGGCACGTCGCCCAGGAACGGCACCTTGCTGATGCTGCTGCGGTCGGTGAACTCGTACACGCCACCGATGACCACGGTCTGCCCATCCTCGACCAGTACCGCGGTGTTGACCTCGCGGCGGTTGATCGACGGCACCGTGCCGTAGCCCTGCAGTTCGATCAGGCGGTCGACTTCATCCTTCTTCACCTGCATGTTGAGGAACACGCGGTTGTCGTTGGTGATAGTCGGGGTCACCCGCAGTTCCAGCACCACTTCCTTGAACTGCACGTTCGGTGTGGAGCCGGCGCCACCGGCAGCACCGGTGCCGCTGATGGTGACGTAGCCGATTTCCTTGCCTTGCTTGATCATCGCCTCGCGCTGGTTGGTGGTAACCACGCGCGGGTTGGAGATCACCTCACCTCGCGACTCTTCCTGCATGGCCGACAGCTCCACGTCCAGCAGGTAGCCTGCGTTGAGGATCGACAGCGCCAGCGAGCCAGGGTTGTTGGCTGCGGCCACCGGCAGGTTCCAGTTCAGGCCGCGCTTGATGGTCGGGCCGCTGGGAATCGGCGCCGGGCCGACGCTGCCGCCGGCCTGCCACTCACGAATCGCCTTGGCGTTGGCCTGCGCCGTATCGACCTGCGACTTGCGGGTTTCGGCATTGGCATCCAGGCTGCCGCTGAAGTACACGTTGTCGCGGCTGCCGCTGATGCCGAACTTCGCACCCAGCTCGCGGGCGAAGGTATCGGTAGCGATGACGATACGGCTTTCGATCAGCACCTGGTCAACCGGACGGTCGATCACACCGATCAGCTCACGCATGCGCGCGATCTTCTTCGGGATGTCGCTGATCATCAGCGTGTTGGTGCGCTCGTCGGCCACGATACGGCCGCGCGAGGACAGGAAACCACTGTCTTCCTGCGACGAACCGCCGCCACCGCCATTGCCGCCACCACCACCGCCACCGATGCCCTTGGCCTCGGTCAGCGCTTTGAAGATCTGCGTGGCGCTGTGGTAGTTGATCTGGACGTAATCGGTGACCAGGTCTTCGCGGTTCTCGATGGCGATGCGCGCGTCTTCCTTCTCCTGCTCGAACTTGGCCAGCTCAGCCTGCGGAGCGACCCAGATGACGCTGCCATCGCGACGCTTGTCCAGGCCCTTGGCGCGCAGCACGATGTCCAGCGCCTGGTCCCACGGCACGTTGACCAGGCGCAAGGTCACATTGCCCTGTACCGAATCGGAGGCCACCACGTTGAGATTGGATTCCTCGGCGATCAACTGCAGCACGGTGCGCACCGGCACGTCCTGGAAGTTGAAGGTCACCGGCTTGCCGGTGAAGCCACGCTGCCCCACCGCCTTGGCGGCCTGGGTGACGCTGCCGGCGGTGACCGCGCCCCCCGCGGCGGGCGCCTGCCGCGGGCTGATCTCCACCACGTACTCGTTGCCGCTCTGGTAGGCCAGCGACTCCACCGCGCCACCGGTACTGAGCACCAGCTGCGTACCGGCACCGGACGGCTTGGCGTCGATGCGCTGCACCGGTGTGGCAAAGTCGGTGACGTTCATCGGCTTCTGCAGGTTGGCCGGCAGCCGAGCGTTACCGACATCGACCACCACGCTGTTGCCCTGCGTACGCAGATCCGGCACCGCGCCCTGGCCGTCGAACTGGACGATCAGGCGCCCGGCGCCATCATCGCCGCGCTTGAAATCGATCTTGGCCACCGACAGGCCGGCCGGCGCTGCCGCCGGAGCCACGGTGGCGCCCACCGGCTTCTCGGCCGGTGCGGCGGCCAGCGCCGGAGCGCAGGCCAGCATCAGCGCGACTCCCAACGCGCTGACACGGTTCAAGGTAGAGCGCCGGATGGGACGCAGCCCCTTGGCTTGGTGAAAGGTCATCGTGCTATCCCCAGTAAACGATCATTGATCTTCAAGCGAGAGCGTTGCAGGCCGTTCCAGCCAGCCGCCCGCGCCATCCGGCACCAGTTCGATCAGCTCCACGTGGTCTTCGAAGACCGCCGTGACCCGCCCGTCGCTCTGCCCCAGGTACCCACCCGGGCGTACCCGGTAGGTCACCTTGTCCGGCCCCATCACCAGCGCCACGGTAGCGGCGCCGGTGCCGATGGTACCGACCATGTCCAGTGCATCCAGCGGGAAGCCTTCCAGCGGCTCCTTGCGCCGGTTCGGATCCGGACGCAATCCGCCATTCCCCTGCTGCGGATTGGTCCAGGCATCGGTGAACGGGTCGCGCAGACCCTGTGCGGAGTATTCGAAGGTTTCGAACTGCTGCATCACCGGCAGCGGCTCCAGCGGCTGCGCCGGTCGTGCACGCTCGCCTTCCACCCACTTTTCAAGATTCGGCGCATCACCCGGCGTGCTGGTCACGCCGCGGCCACAGGCGGCCAGCAACAGGACCGCCAACGCCACTGCACTGCGTGCGATGTACGTGCGCATCACTTCTTGCCCCCCTTGCCGTTCTTCTTTTTCGCTTCGGCATCGGCGACAGCCTGCTGCGCCTGCACTTCCGTCTCATCCAGATAGCGATAGGTCTTGACCGTGCCGGACAGCTCCAGCGCACCGCTGCGGGCGTTGCCGCTGGCCTTGTCCTTGGGCTTGAGGTTGATGTCGTGCATGGTCAGGATGACCACGCGCGGCAGCGACGCCACGCCACTGACGAAGGCACCGAACTGGTGGTAACTGCCCACCATCCGCAGCTTGATCGGCTTTTCGGCGTAGAACTCCTTGACCTGCTCCTGCTCCGGCTCGAACAGCTCGTTGGTCAGGCCGCTGGACAACGCGGTCTGCGAGATGTCGATGATCAGGTCCGGCATTTCGGTCTTGCTGGGCAGCTGCCGCAACATCTGCTGCAGCACCTGTTCCATCTGTGCCAGCTGCTGCTTCAGCGGTGCCAGGTTCACCGCGCGCTCCTGCTGCTTGGTGAACTCGGCACGCAGGTCGACTTCCTTCGATTCCAGGCCGGCCAGTTCCTCGCGCTTGCCACTGATCAGCAGCATCCACGCAACGAACATGATCACCAGCGCCAACAGCGAGCAGAAGACGATCTTGGCCTTCTGCGGCCAGTTGCCGATATCGTTGAAATCCAGGTTCTTCAGATCGATTTTCTGGCTCATGCGCGATCCCCCTGCAGCGGGGCGTTGAAGGCCTGCGGCGGCTGCGCCAGGCGGCTGCCCTCGGGCTTCGGCGCAGGCTTGGCAGCCGGGGCTGCCGGCGGGTTCGGCGCGGCCGGGGTGGCAGCAGGTGCGTTGACCGGCGCGGCGGCCGGTGCAGCCGGTGCAGCAGCGGGCTGACCTGCGGCCGGTGCAGCAGGCGCCGCTGCATCCGGGCCGGCGGCAAGCGGGGCCACTGCGGGCGGCGCCGGGGTTGCCACCGAACCATCGGCGTTGAGGCCTGGCGTTCCGGCCACTTCCTCACTCTGCGCCGGCAGCTTCACCTTGACCACGAACACATAGGGCAGCGCCTTGATGTCCGCAACCGGGCCGGTCTTGCCGTCCTTGTCCTTCTCGGGGTCACGCGCTTCGATGATCGACAGTTCCGGGTTGGTCATCCAGCCGGACGTTTCCAGGTTGCGCATGTACGCCGAAACACGGGCGTTGGACTGGGTGCGCCCTTCCAGGGTCAGCACGTCGCCTTCCTGCTTCAGCGCGGTCAGCACCAGGCCATCGGGAATCGTGCGCACCAGCGCATCGAACAGGTGCACCATCTGCGAGCGCTTGGCCTGCAGTTCTTCAATGACCTTCTTGCGGGCCAGCAGGCGTTCCTTCTGCGCGTCAAGGCGGTCGATCTCCTTGTTCTGTTCCTTGACCTTTTCGATCTCGGCTTCGAGATAGGCGTTGCGGTCCATCTGGCCGCTCACCTGGCGGTCGTAATAGAACCAGATCACCAGCGACAGCAGCAGGCCACCGATCGCGGCCATGCCCAGCATTGCGTAGAACTCGCGCTGGCGTTGCTTGCGCCGCTCGGCGCGCCAGGGCAATAGATTGATGCGTGCCATCAGTCGAAGCTCCTCAGCGCCAGACCGGTTGCGATCATCAGCGCGGGGGCATCCTGGGCCAGCGCATGTGCGTTCACCTTCGGCCCCAGGGTCATCTGCGCCAGCGGGTTGGCGACCACGGTCGGCACGCCCAGCTGTTCCTCGACCATTTCCGGCAGGCCGCCGAGCACGGCGCAGCCGCCGGCCAGCACGATGTGGTCAACGCGGTTGAACTCGCTGCCTGCATAGAAGAACTGCAGCAGGCGGCTGATCTGCTGGACCGTGGCTTCCTTGAACGGCTCCAGCACTTCCATCTCGTAGCTTTCCGGCAGCCCGCCCTGGCGCTTGGCCAGGCCGGCCTCCTCGTAGCTCAGGCCGTAACGGCGCATGATCTCGTCGGTCAGCTGCTTGCCACCGAACACCTGTTCGCGGCTGTACAGGCTGCGGCCGCCGCGCAGGACATTGAGCGTGGTCATGGTGGCGCCGATGTCCACGAGCGCGACCACGCCGTCGATGGACACCGGCAGCTCGCTGGCGACCAGGGCGTAGGCGTTCTCGACCGCGAAGGCCTCCACGTCCATCACCTTGGCCTGCAGGCCACCCAGTTCCAGGGCCGACTGGCGCAGTTCCACGTTCTCCGAACGCGACGCGGCCAGCAGTACCTGGACCATCTCCGGGTTGTTCGGGATCGCCCCGATCACCTCGAAGTCCAGGTTCACTTCCTCGATCGGGTACGGAATGTAGTTGACCGCTTCCAGCTCGATCTGGGCTTCCATGTCGTTCTCGTCGAGCTCGGCCGGCATCGGGATCACCTTGGTGATCACCGCCGAACCGGCAACGGCGGCAGCGGCCAGCTTGGCCTTGCTCCCCGAGCGGTTCATCGCGCGGCGGATGGCCTCACCTACGGCCTCCACTTCCACGATGTTCTTTTCCACCACCGCATTCGGCGGAAGAGGTTCCACAGCGTAGTGTTCCACGCGAAAACGGTTGCCACTGCGGGACAGCTGCAAAAGCTTTACCGCAGTCGAACTGATGTCGACGCCTACAAGCGGCGACTGACTTTTTGGGATGAGCCCCACGGTTTCTCCCCTGCCGACGGGCACTTGGACGCAAGACCTGCGCCCGAGCATTAATAACGTATTCTTAGCAAATGGCAACGGCCCTGCTGTGAAGTTCCTCACGGATTCACGATGCAGCCCCTGACTGTTCCCCTTGCGCTCCCCGGTGCCGACCCCAGCCGCCACCTTGCGTAATCTATACTCTGCGACCACGAAATTCGCAATCGGAATCTGAACCCGATGACTCGACTCCGCCGCTGGCTGCGCTGGATCTTCCTGATTGTCCTGGTCCTGGCGCTGATCGGCGCGGCCGCCGTGGGCGGTCTGTACTACGCCGTGTCCTCCAAGCTTCCCGACGTGCAGACCCTGCGCGACGTGGAAATGCAGGAGCCGATGTACGTCTATGCCGCCGACGGCAAGCTGATGGCGGTGTTCGGCGAGACCCGGCGTACCCCGATCACCATGAAGGACGTGCCGGAGAAGCTGAAGCAGGCCTTCCTGGCCACCGAGGACGCCCGCTTCTACGAGCATGGCGGTGTGGACTACAAGGGCATCGGCCGCGCGGTCTGGCTGCTGGCCACCACCAACGACAAGCGCGTCCCCGGTGGCTCCACCATCACCCAGCAGGTGGCCCGCCAGTTCTTCCTCAGTTCCGAGTACAGCTACACCCGCAAGCTGGCCGAGATCCTGCTGGCACGGAAGATCGAGTCCGAGCTGAGCAAGGACGAGATCTTCGAGCTGTACCTGAACAAGAGTTTCTTCGGCAACCGCGCCTACGGCGTGGCCGCCGCCGCCGAGTTCTACTACGGCAAGAAGCTCAACGAGCTGGACCTGGACGAGATGGCCTCGCTGGCCGGCATCCCCAAGTTCCCCTCCTCGGGCAACCCGATCTCCAACCCGGAGCGCGCCCGCCAGCGTCGTGACAACTATGTGCTGCAGCGCATGGCCGACCTGAAGTTCGTCAGCCAGGCCGAGGCCGACGCGGCCAAGGCCGTGCCGATGCACGCCACCGCGCATGAGCCGCCGGTGCAGGTCGATGCCCCGTACGTGGCCGAGCTGGTGCGCCAGGAAATGATCGCCCGCTTCGGCGGTGACGTGGTCAACAAGGGCTACCACGTCACTACCACTATCGATTCGACCCTGCAGACCGCCGCCAACCAGTCGGTGCGCGACGGCCTGCTGCTGTACGACCACCGCCACGGCTGGCACGGCGTGGAGAAGCAGGTGCAGGTGGGTGCCGGTGAAGACGCCGCCGCCCTGGCCGAACACCTGCGTGGCCTGTACGGCCAGGCCGGCCTGCTGCCGGCCATCGTCGCCAGCACCGGTGCCGATGGCAGCGCCACGGTGGTGCTGGCCAACCGGACCGAGATCGTGCTGCCGGCCGGTGCCGCCAAGTGGACCAACAAGACCCCGGGCAAGCTGGTGCAGCGCGGTGACATCGTGCGCGTGCGTGCCGGTGCCAAGGAAGGGGAGTGGCTGCTGGACCAGATCCCGCGCGGCCAGTCCGCGCTGGTCTCGCTGGATGCCCACAGCGGTGCACTGAAGGCGCTGGTGGGCGGTTTCAGCTTCTCCGGCAACAAGTTCAACCGTGCCACCCAGGCCCGCCGCCAGCCGGGTTCGAGCTTCAAGCCCTTCATCTACGCCGCAGCCTTCGACAAGGGCTACAACCCGGCCTCGATCGTGCTCGACGCCCCGGTCGTGTTCCGCGACCGCCGCGGCAAGACCTGGGCCCCGCAGAACGACGGCGGCGGTTTCCGCGGCCCGATGCGCCTGCGCGAAGCGCTGGTGCAGTCGCGCAACCTGGTCTCGGTGCGTCTGCTCGATGGCATGGGCGTGGACTACGCGCGCAAGTACATCAGCGAATTTGGTTTCGCCGAATCGGAACTGCCGCCGAACCTGTCGATGTCGCTGGGTACTGCTTCGCTCACCCCGCTGTCGGTGGCCCGTGGCTACGCCGTGTTCGCCAACGGCGGCTCGCGCGTGGACACCTGGCTGATCGACCAAGTGAACGACCGCGACGGCAACCTGGTGTTCAAGGAAAACCCGGCGCTGGCCTGCCGCGACTGCGCCGGCAGCAGCGACCAGCCGGTGAACCAGGTAGTGGATGGCTTCAACTTCGGCGCCCCGGCCCCGAAGGTGGACCCGGCCGCTGCGGCCAAGGCCGAAGCCAAGACCGAAACTGCCGCCGTTCCGGCGAACCCGGACGCCCGCACTGCCCCGCGCGCGATCGACGCCCGCACCGCCTACCAGCTGGTATCCATGATGCGCGACGTGGTCCAGCGCGGTACCGGCGTGCAGGCCAAGGTGCTCGGCCGCGAGGACGTGGGCGGCAAGACCGGCTCCACCAACGACCACCGCGACGCCTGGTTCTCCGGCTTCGGTGGCCCGTACGTGACCACCGTGTGGGTGGGCCGCGACGACTTCCGCTCGCTGGGTTACCGCGAGTACGGTGGCAAGGCGGCGCTGCCGATCTGGATCGACTACATGCGCACCGCGCTGAAGGACACCCCGATCGCGCAGAACGAGCCGCCCAGCGGCATGGTCCAGGCCACGCTCAACGGCGCGACCGAGTGGGTGAAGGTGGAAGACATGGACCGCCTGACCGACTACGACCTGAACCTCAATACGCCGCAGGCCGACGCCGCCGCGTTCGATATCTTCTAAGAGGCAGGTATGGGTGGGTGCCAACCTTGGGTTGGTGTCACCTTTGTAGAGCCGAGCCATGCTCGGCTCCGGGCGTCCGCGGTAGAGCAGCCGAGCATGGGCTCGGCTCTACAGGATCAACGGCACCCGTTTGCCGTGGTGGGTGCCAACCGTTGGTTGGCATCTCCGCGCCATACCCACGCGGATGTCACATCCGTGCGCTACTCTGTAGCCAGGTCGCAACAGGGAGTCATCGCATGCATCGCGCCCGTCAGCATGCTGCCAGCCAGACCCGCGAGCGGCGTCACCGCCTCGCCCACGAAGCCGCCCGCCTGATGGCCGAAGGCGGCATCCGCGACTACCACCAGGCCAAGTTGAAGGCCGCCAGCCGGCTCGGCATCCACGACGATGCCTCCCTGCCCCGCAACACCGAGATCGAAGACGCCCTGCGCGAGTACCAGCGACTGTTCTCCGGGCCCCAACACGGCAATGAACTGCAGCGCCGCCGCGAGGCTGCCATGCGTGCGCTGGAGTTCCTGCAAGGCTTCTCCCCGCGCCTGGCTGGCCCAGTGTTGGAGGGCACCGCCGACGCCAACAGCCCCGTGCAGCTGCACCTGCACAGCGACGACCCGGAAGCCGTGCATCGCTTCCTCGACGAGCACGGCATTCCCGCCGAATCGCGGACGCGCCGGTTGCGCATGGACCGCGAACGCAGCCTGGATGTACCGGTGTGGGTGTTCAGTGCCGAGGAGCTGACCTTCGACCTGGCCGTACTGCCGTATGACGCCCTGCGCCAGGCCCCACTGTCACCGGTGGATGAGAAGCCGATGCGACGCGCGTCTGTCGCGCAGTTGCGGCAGCTGCTGGCCGAAGCGGAGATCACCGCGTACATCGGCGGATGACAGTAGCGCCGGCCCATGGCCGGCGAGCGCGGCGGTACCTGCCAGTGGTGGGTGCGGACCGTTGGTCCGCACCGTGCTTCAGGCATTTCGATTGCCGACCGAAGAGCAGTCGAGCGCGGCTCGACTCTACAGGAGCGTTGCGCCCGCGTTCGGTGGGTGCGGACCGTGGTCCGCACTATGCTTCAGGCATTTCGATTGCTGGCCGAAAAGCAGTCGAGCGCGGCTCGACTCTACAAAAGCTGCGCTACCTGCGCTGGCAGATGACGCCTATCTTGCTCCCACTACCAGACGAAACGGGTATCGCGCAGCGGGTCGCTGAGCAACCGCGGCAACCACGGCGCGGCGGCTCGCTGCGGATACTCCCGCATCATCTGTGCATGCATGACCTGCAGGCCCCGCAGCAACCAGATCTGGTCATAGATGTCGTTGAACCCATCCGACCACCCACTCTTCACACGCTCATGCTCGACCGACTCCAACGGCGGCATCTGATCCAGCGACACCTCAAGGATCGTCGACAGTGCTGTGTTGATCTGCGCATTCTCAACACCCGCCCTGCGCACATCCTCAAATCGAGCGCGAATCCGTCGGCAGTCGTACGGGACGCACCCACCCGTGGCGGTGATGTAGTCGGCGATGTCCGCCAGCATGTCGGCTTTCAGCCGCCACACCACTTCGCTGTCCATCACCTGCCGCACCCGCATCGTGCGCAACGTGCTCGCCCTTACCTCCTCCGGCGTGGTGAACGGTGCACCCGGCGTGCTGCCCGCGTGGCGTACCAGCACGATGCGATGGATCGCCTCGCTGGAGACACCTTCGATGCGCAGCGCCGCGGCTTTCGGGTGCACGCGCGGCGGCGGCACGCCCAGCATCTGCCACAGGTACCACAGCACCAGCAGCAGACCGGCGATGCATAGCCCGCTCATCAGCGTCCATAGATCCAGGTTCCGGGTGTAGTAGCGAAAGCGCGCCCGCCAGATATAGAACGTGCGATAGCTGATAATTCCGCGTACCCATCTGTACATTGCCATCTCCTCGGCAAGGACCCCGGCGCGGCGGGGTTCATTACGCGCACCACGCCGGGGCTGCATGGCTTACCAGCCGATGCCCACGCCGACACCCATGCTGCGTTCGCCACTGTTGGTGAACGCGCCATTGAGGCTGAAGGTGGCCGAACCCTTCTCGTTGAGCACGCGCTGGTAGCCCACCGCCATTGCCGACTCACCCTCGCTGTAGCCCACGCCCGCACCCAGGCGGTTGTAGGTGGCCAGACCGGCGGTGTTCATCGCCATCGCGCTCTGCGCGCTGCTCATTGCCGCCATGCGGTTGAAGCGCTTGTCCATCTTGTCCAAGCGGCGCTCAAAGTTGCTGATCGCACCATCGGTGTACTCGTTGGCACGGGCCAGCATCTTTTCAAGATCAGCGGTGTCGACCTGCGGCTTGGGCGTCTCGTCCTGCTTCGACTTCGGCTGCGGCGTCAGCTTGTCACCTTCACCGGTTGAGGCAATCTGCGGCGAGCCGCTGGTCTCCGGCGTCGACGCGATCTCTTCGGTGGACTGCGAAGGCGTGGACGCTGCGGCCATGGCGCGGGCCTGCGGCTGATCGTCAATGCGCTGCTCCAGCCCATCCATGCGGCCGTTGAGCTGCTGCTGCATCGAATGCAGCTGGCCGCCATTGACCGCATCGCGGCTGCCGGCCGCGATCAGGCCGTTGGCCACGTTGGAAATGACCATGCCGTTGGCGCCGGCCAGGGTGAGCTGGTGGGTGCCGTCTGCGCGGGCCGAGGGGGTTTCCTGGAACACGGAGCGGAGCTGGGATTCGACCTGATTCACGCGCGAGGTGGTGCTGACGACTGCGCTGTCCAGCGTTTCCAATGCGCCATTGAGCGTGGATTGGGACTGGCCCTGAACATTGAAGCTGGGGCCGACGATATTGCCGTTGGCATCGACTTCGCCGCCGAGAGCGGAAAGTGCGCCGCGCAGCTGGCCGACGGTGGCGGCGTTGTGGTTGGCGGTGCCGTTGGCGATGTTTACAAGGCGGCGCTGCAGCAATCCATCTCCAAAAGACACGGTATGGCTTTCATGAGCCACGGAGTTGCCTCCGACAGCAACACTGCTCAGCGCCCCCTTTCTCACGAGGCTGCCCGCGCCAAGCGCAATGCCGCCACGTTCCTCAACTACGGACCGTGTACCGAGCGCAAATCCATGATCGGCGCCGGCCTGAACCCAAGCCCCACGACCAAGAGCCACAGAGTTTTCGCCGTGCGCGGTTGCGTAGAAGCCAACTGCGACAGCGCCATCAGTTAATAGTGACGCCACCGCCCCCTCGCCAATCGCGACCCCGGCACGTCCGGCGCGTGGAGACCTCCACTCCAGCCCCGGAATACTTGACCCAAAATCAAAATACTCAGCCTTGCTTTCAACCAGGCCCAATCGATTGTTCGTCGAGAAGAGCTGACTGCCGCGCACAACATCCGAGCTGTCAGCCGACAGCTTCGCCTCGGCCACTCCAGTCAAACGTGCGCCGCCGTAATCGATGACGCTCGCCTCCAATCCACGCATGGCCTGCTCGCCCATCTCCTGCTCCTTGCGCATCGCCTCCAGATCATTCCGATTCTGCGAGATCTTCTGCTCTGCGGCGTACAACTGACTGCCGGTTACGGCATCACGGCTTCCTGGTGCCACTCGGCCGTCAGCCAGGTTGGTCAGCACCATGCCATTCGCGCCATTCAGCGCGATCTGGTTCATGCCGTCGGCACGGGTCGAAGGTGATTCCTGGAAGATCGAACTCAGCTGGCCTTCCACCTTTTCCGCGCGACGACCTGCGGTGATGACGGCGCCATCGAGTGTCATCAGCGCGTCCTCGACGGTGCTCTGCGTTCCGCCCTGCATCGCATAGGTCGGGGCGATGATGTTGCCGCTGGCGTCCACGTCTGCGCCGCCCCCGAGTGTGGCGAGGGAATCCTTAAGCTGAGAGACAGTCGTGGCGTTATGGTCGGCGGTGCCACGCGCGATGTTTACAAGGCGGCGCTGGATGCCAACACCGCCAAATGACGCAACTCCTTCTTCATCTGCCAGAGAGCTAGTTCCAAGTGCCAGCGAGCCGTCAGCTCCGCTTCCGACTCTTGCGCCAGCACCAATCGCGACACCTTCGTTCGCACCGCCCGCGCCTCCACCGACCTGTGCCCCCACCCCCATCGCGAATCCATTCTCGGAATCCACAGAGACAGTTGCCCCTCTACCAATTGCGGTAGAGTTCCTCCCCATCGCCCCCGCAAACGTGCCTACCGCAGTGCCTCCCTCCAGCCCCGTCTTTGCTGAATTTCCCACCGCAACACCTGCCACACCCGCTTCGGCGCGTTCACTGAAGGGCGCTGAGCCGATACTCACAAACTGCGCGACATCCTCAAGATCTGAGACGCGTGAATTGGTTGAATAGAGCTGACTACCAGACACAGCCTCAGCACTGCTGGCGCTCAAGATTCCATCTGCCACACCACTGATCTTCCGATTGGCATTGGCACTGTTGCGCACATCCAACGTCGTGCCGCTATTCTTCTCACCCAAACGAACATCGCCAGATGCAGACACCTGCGCCACCAGCCCGCCCAGCGCCGCTGTTTCGGCCAGCGCCTTGGTCGCATCCGTCTTCGCCACGGCAGCGTCTTCCCCCGCAGACCTGGCCACACCCTCCACCGTCGTCACCTTGTCATTGGTGGCATTGAGCTGCCTGCCGTTGACCGCCTCGTAGCTGCTGGCGCTGACCACGCCATCGGCCACGCCGGTCAGCTGCCGGTTCTCATTCGCACTATTGCGCACATCCAGCACCGTGCCACTGTTCTTCTCCCCCAGGCGGACATTGCCTGTGGCAGACACCTGCCCCACAAGGCCACCCAGCACAGTCGTTGCGGTCAACGCCTTGCCGGCTTCTTCCTTTGCCGTAGCGGCCGCCGTCTGCGCCGCCTTCGCCGTGTGCTCCACCTCGCCCACCTTGGCGTTGGTGTCAAACAGCTGCTTGCCGGTGACACCCTCGGTACTGGTGGCGCTCAGCAACCCGTCCTTCATCCCGCTGATCGTCCGCTTCACCGAGTCACTGCCGATCGATACCTGATCATTCGCGGTAGTAACCGAAAGCACACCCAGAGCCACCGAACGCGAATGATTGGCCTTGGTGGATGCACCCAGCGCCATGGAGCTCGCCCCCCCTGCAGCAGATGCCTGGTAACCGATCGCAACCTGGTACGCGGTCGGGCCGGTGCTCGCCGAGGCGCCGATGGCGATGCCGTAGTTGGAGGAGCTCGCCTCGATCTTCGCGCTGGAGCCGATGGCAATCGAGCCGATGGCATTGGCCTTGGCGTTGTATCCATGCGCGCTCGCGCCCGAGCCACTGGCAAGCGCGTTCAGGCCTGAGGCAAGCGCCCCCGTTCCCGATGCCTGGGCACGCTGCGAGGACGTCACCGGCGAGCCGCTGGCGGTCAGGTAGCCTGCTGCATTGGCTGCGGACATCGCGTTCTCAGCCGTGCTCTTGGCCGTGTTCGCCGTGCTCTGCGCCGTGCTTGCGTTTGTCTTGGCTGTATCTGCCGCAGTCTGCGCCCTGCTGATGTCCTGCTTGGCCCAGTACAGCTGACTGCCGGTGACCGCGTCGGAACTGGAGCCAGTCAATCGAGCATCCTTCACATTCATCACGCGCCGCTTGAGCGTGCTGCTTCCCACCGATACGGTGTCGGTCTCGTTGGCGACCGACCGCGTACCCAATGCCACCGATCCCGACACGGAAGCGCGTGACTCATAACCAATCGCCATCGCGTCATAGGACGCATTGGACTTGTTGCCTACAGCGATGGCTCCCGAATAGCCGCTTGTGCCGGCACGGGCGTCACCCCCCAACGCGATTCCACCGATACCACCTCCGGTAGACACCCGCGAGCCGCTACCAATGGCAATCGCGTTGCCGCCGTCGGCTCGTGAATCATTGCCGTAGGCCGTGGCACCCCAGCCACCGCCGGCATACGCGCCATCACCCACCGCAGTTGCGTACCAATGTTCGATCTTCACGTTCGTGCCGATCGCGACGTTGCGCTCTCCCGTTGAACGGATGCCGTTGCCATAACCAACTGATCGTTTGCCAGAGATGGCGGAGCGCGAACCGACTACGACCGTGTCATCGCCGGTCGCTGTTGAATCGCGATAGGCGACATCGTTGACAATCGCCAGTTGGTAATACGTGGACTGCGGGGAAATCGACGTCAACGAGAGCCCAGCATTCAGTCCGCCAGTCATAAAGGGATTCATGGACATGCCTGAACGCCTGGAATCTTCCTGTTCATTCCAAATCGTTTCAGTCTCCTCGCCTGGATCTTCTTTCTCGGCACCTTCGACCGCCATGGCATTTGCGGACAGCGCCAGCACTGCGGCACTCGCCGCCACGCTGACCGAGCGTCGCGCGGCTGGCCCGCGCTTGGTCAACTCACTTCCAACCACCCAGCAACGCTTGGCGGCACTCCAGATACGACGATAGATGTGGTTCATGCTCTCTCTCCTTAACAGGACATCGAAAGTGAGGCCCTGCACATGACGCAGGGCCAGAACTTCAGGCGCTCGGCGCCAGGGTGGTTGTGTGCTCGCGGTAGCCGTCCTTGGACAGGCGGTAATGCAGCTGCACGGTATTGCCCGGTTGAGGCTGGAACGGCAGCTTCAGCTCCGCGTCCGGGTACAGGCTTTTGGCAAAGTCGTGGGTCGTACAGGCACCACTGGCGCTGCATTCGGCCAGCCCTGTGATGCCAACTCGCAAGGTCCCCACGTTACGCAGGGTGTCGCCCTGCAGTTGCAGATCCACGCTGCCGTTGGTGGGCAACACGTTCACCAGCGCGCCCCAGACCAGGCTGACGCCGACGTTGGCCTGTGCCGCCTGCTCGTCGCCCTCAAGCAAGGTCCCGTCCGGGCCCCTTACACCCTCGAAGTAGACGCGGTAGGCCACTTCCTTCTCCACGCTGCGCAGTGGAATGACCCGGATCAGGCGATTGCCTCCGCCACTCAGTGCGAACTTCCCAGGGGTGATGGCGACCGCGGCGTCGGCCGCCTCCACTTCCACCTCTTCCTCGCCAACCTGCGCGGGATTCCAGATGCGCAGCAGGCGTGCCTGCACGTACTGCGGCTGGGTGGAGTGCGAGTAGACGCGGATCTGAGTCCCACGCTTGGTATCGACGGCCGCGCGCATCGGATGGATCGAGAGGTTGGCATGTGCCGCCGGCGGGGCCAGCAGCGCGCTCAACGGCAACAGACAGAACAGCAGCTTCTTCATGATGAGGCTCCGTGGGGATCAGGGTTTGGCGGTCGGCACGCGCAGCTCTACGGTCAGCTCGCCGTCGTAGAGGCCGGGCCGTTTGCTGGCGATGGGCGTAGGCGGCGTTTCCAGCGTCAACGGCGTGGGCACGCAGTACACGGGCTGGCTGATGCCCGGCAGCATCACCAGCCGCAGCTGTGCGCTGTCGATGCCGCGCAGCAGTTGTTCCTCGCCGTTCTTCATCGCCAGGCGGTTGCCGCCGTAGTTCAGGCTGACCTGGTAGTCGAGGCGCTGGGTGTCATCGCTGCCACCATCCCCGTGCCAGACCGCGTAGTCACGCCCTGGAGGTGGTCGCGGCCCGCTATCGCGCACGGTGACGCCGAGGAACTCGCTCTGCGAGCCCACGCCGTCGTACAGGCACATGTCCACTTCCTTGTAGCCGCCGACCATCTTGCGGATGGGGTCGTAGCGCAGGTCCATGTTGACCAGCGGCGCAATGCCGTCGAAGCCCGGGAAGTAGATCGAGATCGCGTCGTAGTCGGTGACGGTGAAATCGAAGTTGAAGGTGGCTGTGGCTACGGGTGCTGCGGCAGGGTCGGCTTTGATGTTCAGGCGCATCGTGGCCTTCCAGCGGCCGGCCACGAGCCTCGCAAGCTCAGATGCCGGAACAATCAGAGCAGCACCTGTGCCGATCGGTTCGTCCAATGCACATCGGTACCAGAACGCGCTATTGATAATGTGCTTCTGACGGTCCCAGTAATCGATATTGCAGCCGGCGCCCGACATAACCCGCTGCAGGCTTCCTACTGCGCTAATCTCCGTATGGAAGCCAGTCCTCAGATCAACGAGGCGTAACACGATCTCTGTTGTTCCCCCTGACGGCCTCAGCTCACTTTCGGTCGGACACTTCCCAAACTCACTATCAGAAGCAGACCCACAAACCGCATGGATCTGCCCATATTTCATCGCCAGATCGTGACTGAACCCCAGCACCGTCCGCGGCGCCCACAGCTCCACATCACCCGGCACCGCCGAGCGATCCCAGCTCATCACGATGTCCCGGCTCTGGTCCGTCGGATGCGTCTCGGGCGGCCACTGCGCCCACGCCCGTGGCATCACCAGTACGAGTGCACATACCAGCATCAACACACACATCCAACGCCGGCTCATCGCGTACCTCCTGCAGCAGCGGTCTGGGGTGTGGCGGCAATCAACGCGCGTTCCTGCAGCAGGCGGGTCACGCGGGCCTGCTGGCGGATCTCGGGCGGCAGCTGGGCCACGGCCAGCGGCTCGCAGTGCACGGCGCCGACCAGCAGCACCACCTGGCGGCGCTCGCGCACCTGCAGCGGGCAATGCAGCAGGCGGTCGTCCTGCAGCAGGTACAGCGTTGTTTCGCGACGCGGGAAGTCGGCAACGAAGCTGCCGTTGGCGCTGGTGCCGGGCACCGGCGCGTTGAGGATGCGGGCGCCGCCCAGCGGCGACCCCGCCAGGTCCTTGGCATTGCCGATGAAGGTGTAGGTCACTTCGATCGGCACCGGCAAGCGCATCAGCTTGCCGGGCGTGAGGAACATCGGCCGTGCGCCGCCCACACCGGTCACGCGGATCGCGGCAATGCTGTCCAGCGTGCTGGCGTCCTGTACTTCGGCGCGATGCGACTGGTACGACGACAGCGGCAGCAGCCGGCGCTCGCCGATCTGCAGACGCTGTCGGCGCAACCCGCCCACCTGCAGTTCTGCGGCCACGCCATGCAGGTCGGCATCGTCGAAACCGTCCACCTGCACGGCCAGGCCGGCCTCCGCGCCGTTGGCACCGCTCCAGTAGAAACCGCGGCGGCCCAGTGCGAAGCCCGAGCTGTGGCTGGCGCTGTAGCCGGTCTCGCCACGCCCGCGCTGCTGATAGTGCGCAATGCTGGCGGTTGTATTGCCGATGCCGTTCTGCAGCTGGCCACTCAGCGAGGCGCTGTAGCGGTCATTGTTGTTGGCACGCAGTTCGGTATTCAGCTCGCGATAGTGCGTATCCCGCTCCTGGCGCAGGCTCTGGCCCACGCTGTAATCGATGGCCGGGCGCTGATGCTGGGGCTGGCGTACATCCACGGCGTAGCGGCGCTGGCCACTGCTGTCATGGTTGCGCTGCAGGCGGGTCAGGCTCAAGTTGAAGTAGATGCCGCGATCGCGTTCGTTGCTGCCGCGCACGCTGTCGGTGCTGCGCTGTTGCCAGAGGCCCACGCGCGTGGACACGCTGAAGTCCTGCCAGCGATGGCTGCGGCTGAAACTGGCCTGCCAGGTGCGGCTGAGCACGGGCTCGCGGCGCGGCTCCAGCGGCCCGGGCGGCAACAGCGGGTCGAGCCCGAACAACGGGTCCTGATCGAATTCGGGCCGATGCCAGCCAGTGCGCCAGGTCTGGCGACGGGTGTAGCCCACGTAGGCATTGCCACCGGCCAGCGGCAGCGACATCGAGCCGCTGAGTGAGTTGGTGCAGCCCAGCTGGTCGCGTGCATCGGCCTCGAACTGGCAGGCCTTGCCGCGCATGCGCTGCTGGTAGAGATTCCACGACGCCTTGCGCCGGTATGACAGCTGGTGCTGCTGGCCATTGCTGCCATCACTGCCCCGCATGCCGCTGAGCGTGGCGCGCATCTCATGCGTGGCCAGCACGCGGCGCAGGTCCACGCGCAGCTCACCGTAGCTGTGTCCGCCGAGGTTGGCGACACCGGCGGTAAGCGCGGCGTCGCGGCCCAGTGGCACGCGCAGGCCGGCCATCGCCACGCGTTCGCCATCGAAGCGGTCGCTGCGGCGCTCGTTGCGGCGGCCGCCCTGCACGAACCACTGCCACTGGCTGTTGGTCCAGTCCCCGCCCTTGTCGAACGGCGCTTCCTCGGTGCGCACCAGCACGCCGTCCTCGTAGATGCGCATGCGTACCAGGTAGTTGCCGAACGGGAAACTGCGGGTGTCGATCTGGTTGATGCCGGCCTGCAGGTAGAAGGTCTGCAGCAGGCGCTCGCCGTCGAACACGTCGACGCGGGCATCGCGGGCCAGCAGCACGGTCAGCGGCGTGGCCTGCACGGCGGCATCGGTGTCCACATAGGCCTGGGTGGTGCCCACGCGTGCGCCCTGGAAACGGTCCAGCGGCAGCATGCTGAAACTGAAGGTGCCGCCCTGCGGGCTGGACAGGTTGCGGCGGTCCATGCGCCCGGCCTGCAGGTAGTGCGCCTGGCCCAGGTCATGGCGGTAATAGACGTTGTCGAACTGGAAGTCGTCGTCGCTTCGGCTGCGGTAGCGCTGCTGGGTGTAGTACCAGTCGGCGGACAGGTGAGCGCGATCAAACAGTCCCAGCGTGCCTACGCCGCGCGCGGACAGTGCCTGGTAGTCGCGGCCGCCGCTGACGTTGAGCGTCTGCTGGTGCAGGAAGGCGTTCTCTGCATTGGCCGTGACCGTGTGGTAACGCTCGGCGGGCGGCTCGCCGGGAATCCACTGCCGCGCCACGAACAGGCGCACCGCGCCCTCGCCTTCGTCGTACAGCGCGCGCGCGGCGGCGGGGTCTTCAGGTGGGTCGAGATAACCGCAGCCGGCCGTGGCGCCACCGAAGCGGCAGGCCAGGTGGCTGTTGCGCGGCAGTGGTTGCGACAACGCCGGCAGCAAGGCTGCCTGTGCTTCGGCAGGCAGGTCCAGCGCCTGCAGTACGCGCGCGGGATCTTCCAGCTGCACGTGCTCCAGGGTCACGCGCACCGGCGACAGTCCGGCCGAGCGGCCGAACAGCTGGATGTCGAGTTGTTCGGTCTGGCCTTCAACCAGATCCTCGAAGCCGGCGGGGACGCCGTGGGCCGCGACCAGAGGAGCAGCCATTGCCAGGGCGAGCGCGACCGCCAGCCGGGTAACGGCGGGGGCGTGTGGAGTCATGGGGGTATCGCTGCAGAAGCGGCCGGCCCGGAATGCGGACCGGCGCGGGGAAGCCGTGGATCAGGGCTTCTGGTTCATGACGATGTAGACCATGCCTTCATAGCGGCCGTTGACGGTAAGCGGCCCGCCGGTACCGGCCTGGGCGATGGTCAGCGGCATCGAGATGGAGGCACCCGGGGTCGAGCTGGCGCCGTTGAACAGGTCAGCCGCCTTGAATTCGGTGACCGAGGTGCTGAGCGCATCGGTGTTCAGGCTGACGGCCAGCGGCACGCGGGTGCTGCCATTGAGCAGTACCGGATCGTGGCCGAGGCGAACTTCGATGTCCGCGGTTTCGTCATTGGAGTGGATGCGCACCTGCTGCGTCGACGGCAGCAGGCCGCGCAGCGGATCGTGGGTCAGCTGCACGGTGTCCGGCAGCGGGGTGCCGTCCTCGAGCAGCAGTGCCAGGGTCGGGTCGACGTCGGCGTAGACGGTGATCTTGGTTTCCAGCGCGTGCGCGGACAGCGAAGCAGTGGCCAGCGCTGCAGCGAGCGCGGCCTTCTTGAGAATGGCGTGCATGGGTGTCTCTCTCGGACAGGGGGAATATGAAAGCCCCCCTCCCCTAAGGAGAAAGGGAGGGAGGCGCCGCCCGCAGAGGTGGTTGCGGGCGACGGAGAGAATGTTAGGAATCCATTGCCATGCAGACCATTCAAGCATTCCTAAAACGTGGAACGTTAAGGAGAATTCTTGAATGTGTTCAACGTTTGAGGGTTATGCAAACTCCCTCACTGCTTGAATGCAATAAACCTCATTGCATTGAATTTGTAGAGCCGAGCCAATGCTCGGCTGCCGTTCGCTTCAACCTGCCGGCACGACGGTGACGTGATCAACATCGATGTCGGTCGGCTTGAAGCGATGCGTGTCGACCTTGCCACGCAGTTCGACCACGGTGTCGGCGCCGATGGCCTGCGGCGGCAGATCTTCGTCATCGATCTCAACGTCGATCTGGCCGCTGGCATCACGGAACTGGTAGCGCTCGTCACCGATCTTGGCGATGAGGGTGCCGCGCAGCACCACCGGGTGGTCATCACGTTGCGCGCGTGCGTCGGCGACAGTGCTGGCAGCGGCCCCTGCCCCCGGCCCGGTGTACTGCGCGGCGGCCTGCGGGCTCAGCAGGGCCAGCGGCGTGGCGATGAAAGCGATGGCGATCAGTCGGTTCATGGCGTTCTCCATACAGGGATGAGTACGCACAGGTTCTATCGCCTTCGATGTGATCCCCATGCAATAGATCCGAAAAGACATGAAAGCGACATTCATTGTCAGAGCGCGTTCAGACCCGGAAGCGGGCTCTTGTAGAGCCGAGCCGTGCTCGGCTGCGCGGTGTGGACGGGCGCCAGCCGAGCATGGGCTCGGCTCTACAGCGACCATCCGGGAATCGTGCGGACCAACGGTCCGCACCCACCCTCCGTCGAACACGATCAGGGCACAAAAAAACGCCCCGCGGATGCGGGGCGTTCTCGGCACGACCTACGCGGGCGATCAGCCCTGGTAGTCGCGCACGTCGCTGCCGGTGTAGACCTGGCGCGGACGGCCGATCTTCATTTCCGGATCGACCTGCTGTTCCAGCCAATGCGACACCCAGCCGGAGGTACGGCCCAGGGCGAACATGACGGTGAACATTTCGGTCGGGATCTGCAGCGCCTTGTAGATGATGCCGCTGTAGAAATCGACGTTCGGGTACAGCTTGCGGGCGACGAAGTACTCGTCCTGCAGCGCAGCCTGTTCGAGCTTCACGGCCACGTCCAGCAGCGGATCCTGCACGCCCAGCTGCTTGAGCACCTTGCTGGTCATCTCGCCGATGACCTTGGCGCGCGGATCGAAGTTCTTGTAGACGCGGTGGCCGAAGCCCATCAGGCGGAAGCCGGAGGTCTTGTCCTTGGCCTTGACCACGGCGGACTCGACGTTGTCGGCGGTGCCGATCTCTTCCAGCATCTTCAGCACGGCTTCGTTGGCACCACCGTGGGCCGGACCCCACAGCGCGGTGACACCCGCGGCAACCGACGCGTACGGGTTGGCACCGGTCGAACCGACCAGGCGCACGGTCGAGGTCGAGGCGTTCTGCTCGTGGTCGGCATGCAGGATGAACAGCAGGTCCAGCGCCTTCACCACGTCCGGGTTCAGGTCGTACTGGCCGTCGGCCGACTCGAAGGTCTGCTTCAGGAAGCGGCTGACGTAGTCCAGCGAGGTGTCCGGCTTGTTGGCCGGCAGGCCCTTGCCGTGGCGGTAGATCAGCGCCGACAGGGTCGGCACCTTGGCGATCAGGCGCACGGCGGCCTTGCGGCGCTGTTCGGCGTCGGACAGGTCCAGCGAGTCGTGGTAGATGGCCGACAGCTGCGCGATCGCGGCCGCCAGGATCGCCATCGGGTGGGCATCCTTGGCGAAGCTGCCGATCAGGGTGTTGATCGACTCATCGACGTTGGCTTCGGCGGTCAGCTCATCGGTGAAGGCCTTCAGCTGCTCGGCGCTCGGGCGCTCGCCGTTGATCAGCAGGTAGGCCACTTCGACGTAGCTCGACTTTTCCGACAGCTGTTCGATCGGGTAGCCACGGTACAGCAGCACGCCCTTGTCGCCGTCGATGTAGGTGATGGCGGACTTGCAGCTGGCCGTCGCGGTGAAGCCGGAATCGTAGGTGAAGAATCCCGTTTCCTTGGTCAGCTTCGCGATGTCGACGCAGTCGTTGCCAAGGGTGGGTTTGATGACGGGCAGAACGACCGACTTGTCGCCGGCGTTGAGCGTGACCTGATCAAGATCGGACACTGTGTGCGCTCCTTCATGGGAAGGCGCCTGCCCAAGCGCATTGGTCAGGCACGTGAATGACGTCCTCGGCCTGTGCCGGGGATCAGGTCATTATCGCACAGCAGCATTTGCCCGGCGCTAGACAGAAGTCGTATACGACAGGCAGCCAGACACAGGCCGTTGAGCGGCCCGGATCGGCAAAAGCGTTGTCCCACGAACGCAGTGTTCCGTCCATCCAAACGCCCGTTGGGTTGGCGTTGGGGAAAAACAAACGGCCGCGCAGAGCGCGGCCGTTGGTTCGAAGCTGGATCGACAGATCAGCGCGCGTAGCGCTTCTGGAACTTGTCGATACGGCCCGAGGTGTCGATGACCTTGTGCTTGCCCGTGTAGAACGGGTGCGAAGCCGAGGAAATTTCAACCTTGACCAGCGGGTATTCGTTGCCGTCTTCCCACTGGATGGTTTCCTTCGTCGCCATGGTGGAGCGGGTCAGGATCTTGAAATCGGAGGTGACGTCATGGAAGACGACGTCGCGGTAGTTCGGATGGATATCGGCCTTCATGGGCTCACACCGTAAATGGGCTGGTGGTCAAGAGCGGCATTATAAGCACCGGTTGCCGCCCGGGGCAACCGGTGCCGGGCCACGGACGTCAGTCCGCGCCCAGGGCCTGGCGCACCAGGGCCTCGAAACGCTGCTGGTCGTAGGCCATCAGCAGATCGCAGTTGTCCGGCTGGCCGGTCTGGCGGTTCCAGTCGACGATGGTGGCGCCGCGGCTGAACGTGCCGTTCAGCTCTACGTTCAGCGGGCGCGACTCGACCCGCAGCTGCCCTTCGGGGTTCAGCGCCCAGGCCATGGCCACCGCATCGGCGG
The DNA here is from genome assembly GCF_001499715.1 of Stenotrophomonas thermophila. Taxonomy (NCBI): domain Bacteria; kingdom Pseudomonadati; phylum Pseudomonadota; class Gammaproteobacteria; order Lysobacterales; family Lysobacteraceae; genus Stenotrophomonas; species Stenotrophomonas thermophila. Next base: position 40,937 of record NZ_CVIW01000013.1, read on the forward strand.
TGTACCAGCGCCCGCCCTTGCTGTCTTCGGACAGGCCACGGGTCTTGCGCGAGATCAGTTCGTAGAAGCGGGCGCGATCGGAATCGGCCTGCAGCCACTTCTCGGCGTCCTGCAGCGGCAGGCCATGGGCGACGGTGGCCTCCCAGTCCGACACCAGCAGGTGCTTGAACGAGGTGAACACCACGTGCGCCGCTTCCGGGTCGAACGCAATGTTGAATTCGGCCGCCGGGGTGATGTTGCCGTGGCAGGTGACCGCGCCGCCCATCACCACGATGCGCTTGATGCGCTCGGGCAGGGTCGGGTCCAGCTTCAGTGCCAGGGCAAGGTTGGTCAGCGGGCCCAGCATCACCAGCATCAGTTCGCCGGCGTGCTCGTGCGACAGGCGCAGGATGGCCAGTGCGGCGTGCTCGGCTTCGGCCTGGCGGCTCGGCGGCGGCAGGTCCACGTCGCCGTAGCCGTCACGGCCATGCACGTGGGCAGCGTCGACGGAGGGATGCAGCAGCGGATCCGGGCTGCCGGCAAACACCGGTACGTCGGTGCGGCCGACGATGTCGCAGAGCTTGAGGGCGTTGCGGACGGTGTACTGCAGGCCGACATTGCCGGCGGCGATGGTCAGGGCGACCACGTCATGCCGTTCGTCGGCGAAGGCCATCAGCAGGGCCAGGGCGTCGTCCACACCGGGGTCGGTGTCGATCAACAGCGGGATCTTGTGGGTCATCGTTGCCGTCTTCAGATCGGCAACGAAGTGTGGACCGGGATGATGACCGTTGCAAGTACGGGGGTTGGGGTTCGGCAGGGCTGTGCCCCCCCCCCGCCGAATCAACGGCATACACCAGAGCAACGGCAAAAGCGGGTTTCCTGGGGGATGGCGGGGTGGATCCGGTTGCGGGGGACGCTGCAAGTACGTCCCTGTAAGCTCGGTCGCCGCATCCATGCGGCTCACGCCCCCGCAACCGGATCCACCCCGCCTTCGACAGATTTCCGCGGCTGTTGGTAGGTGTCGACCTTGGTCGACACATCCATGCAATGCGTGGATGAACATGGAGTAGATCCACGCCACGCGTGGATGCGTGGATGCGTGGACCAAGGTCCACACCCATCAAGGTGGCGCTACGCCGAGGCGTAACGCACGGCGGTGCCGATCCAGCGCTGCACCACACGATCGGCCAGCGCGGGTTGCTGGTCCAGCAGGCGCTCGGCCAGGTCATGCACGCCGGGCAGCAGGCCGGCGTCGCGGGCCAGGTCGGCAATGCGGAAACCGGCCAGGCCGGTCTGCCGGGTACCCAGCAATTCACCGGGGCCGCGCAGTTCCAGATCCTTCTCGGCGATGACGAAACCATCGTTGGTTTCGCGCATGGTCTGCAGGCGCTCGCGCGCCATCTGCGAAAGCGGCGCCTGGTACAGCAGCACGCAGCGCGACACCGCCGAACCACGGCCGACGCGGCCACGCAGCTGGTGCAGCTGGGCCAGGCCGAGGCGCTCGGCGTTCTCGATCACCATCAACGAGGCATTCGGCACGTCCACGCCCACTTCGATGACGGTGGTCGCCACCAGCAGGTCGATCTGTCCGGCCTTGAACGCCACCATCGTGGCCAGCTTTTCGGCGGCCTTGAGGCGGCCATGCACCAGCCCCACGCGCACGCCGGGCAGCAGTGCCTGCAGCGATTCGTAGGTGGCCTGCGCGGGCGTTGCATCGAGTTCTTCGCTTTCTTCGATGAGCGTGCACACCCAGTACACCTGCCGCCCTTCCTGGCAGGCCAGCGCGATGCGCTCGATCAGTTCCGGGCGCCGGTCATTGTTGAGTGCGACCGTCTGCACCGGTGTACGCCCCGGCGGCAGTTCGTCGATGGCCGACACATCCAGGTCCGCGTATTCGGACATCGCCAGCGTGCGCGGAATCGGTGTGGCGGTCATCACCAGCTGGTGCGGCACGCTGTTGCCGCCTGCGCCCTTGTCGCGCAGCGCCAACCGCTGGTGCACGCCGAAGCGGTGCTGCTCGTCGACGATGGCCAGTGCCAGGTCCTGGAACACCACTGCCTCCTGCATCAGCGCGTGGGTACCAACCACCACCTGCGCTTCGCCGCTGGCGACCTGCTCCATCACCTTGGCGCGCGCCTTGCCGGTGACTTTGCCGGCCAGCCAGGCGATGCGCACACCGAGCGGTTCCAGCCAGCCGCGCAGGTTGTTGAGATGTTGTTCGGCCAGCAGCTCGGTGGGCGCAGCCAATGCAACCTGCTTGCCCTGCTCCACCGCCAGCATCGCCACCAACGCGGCGACCACGGTCTTGCCGGAGCCCACATCGCCCTGCACCAGCCGCAGCATCGGGCTGGGCCGCGCGAGGTCTTCACGGATCTGCTTGAACACGCGTGCCTGCGCCCCGGTCAGCGCGAACGGCAGCTGCTTCAGCAGCGCCTTGGCCAGCTTGCCAGGACCGGCCAGCGGCGGCGCATGGTGTGCCTGCAAGGCAATGCGCTGGCGACGCAGGCTGAGGTGATGGGCCAGCAGTTCTTCCATCGCCAGGCGACGCTGCGCCGGGTGGGTACCAGCCGCCAACGCGGCCAGATCGGCATCCGGCGGTGGACGGTGCACGGTCAGCAGCGCGCTGCGCAGCGAAGGTAGGCCCAGGCCATCGAGCCAACCGCTGGGCAGCAGTTCCAGCGTGCTTTCCTCGGGCAGGCGGTCCAGCGCCTGGCCGATCAGCTTGCGCATGGTCATCGGGCCGACGCCTTCGACGGTGGGATACACCGGGTCGAGGCGGTCGCCGAGTTCGGGATCGTCGTTGCGGCCCAGCACCTGGTAGCTGGGATGGACGATTTCCAGGCCGAGGTGGCCGGGCTTGGGCGTACCGAAGCAGCGCAACCGGTTGCCGACCGCGAACTGACCGACCTGCTGCTGGCGGAAATGGAAGAAGCGCAGCACCAGGGTGCCCTGCCCTTCGTCTTCCACCGCCACCTTCAGCATCGGCCGGTAGCGCATGCCGCGCTCGACTGCGACCACCCGCCCTTCCACCTGCGCCGGTACGCCGTTGCGCAGGTCTTCAATGCGGGTCAGCCGGGTACGGTCTTCATAGCGCAGTGGCAGATGAAGCCAGAGATCCTGCAGGGTGGCCAGGCCACGCGCCTGCAGTTTGGCGGCCACGGCCGGACCGACGCCCGCGAGCATCGCCAGGGATGCTTCGCCGGACGGTGACAGGACCGGGGTGACCGCCGCCTTGCGTGCCACGTGGCGGTCAGTCGATGACCATCACCGCGTCGACCTCGAAGTTGGCGCCCTTCGGCAGGCCGGAGACTTCGATGGTGGAACGGGCCGGGTACGGGGCCTGGAAATAGTCCTGCATGACCGCGTTGACCTTGGCGAACTCGCCCAGGTCGGTCAGGTACAGGCCCAGGCGCACGACCTTGTCCAGCGAGCCGCCCGCGGCTTCGGCCACGGCCTTGAGGTTGTCGAAGGCGCGGCGGGCCTGCGCCTCGACGTCACCGGTGCCGACGATGTCGCCGGTGGCCGGGTCGAGCGGAATCTGGCCGGAGAAGTACACGGTGTTGCCGGCGCGCACGGCCTGCGAGTACGGGCCGATGGCGGCGGGGGCCTTTTCGGTGTTGATGATCTGGCGGGACATGGGTCGCTCCGGTGCTTGGGGGAAAACAGAGCGGTGATTGTACCGGGTGGGGGTGCATCCACGCATGGCGTGGATCTACCGCGCCGCTCCAGTAGTGCCGGCCGCTGGCCGGCAACCTCATGAACGTCGGAAGCGCCGCGAAGTTGCCGGCCAGCGGCCGGCACTACCGGGTACGCGCAGGGCCTACTGGCGGCGTACCGACTGCACCACCGACAGGCGACGCAGGCGGCGCATGACTTCGGCCAGGTGGTTTCGGTCGCGCACCTGGATATTGAACGCCAGCACGGCGGCGTTGAAATCGCGGTCCAGGTAGTCCACGCGCTCGATGTTGGAGTGGCTCTGCGCGATGGCGGCGGCCAGCTGCGCCAGCACGCCGGTGCCGTTCTCCACTTCCACCACCAGCGAGGTGTCGTAGTCGCCGGAGACGGTGGTGTCCCAGCCGATCGGCACCCAGCGTTCGGGCGACTTGCGCAGCTCGGCCAGGTTCGGGCAGTCCATGCGGTGCACCACGATGCCCTTGCCGGCGGTGTGGTAGCCCATGATCTCGTCGCCGGGAATCGGCTGGCAGCAGCCGGCGAAGGTGACCACGCCGCGCTCGCTGCCGTTGATCAGGATCTTCTCCTGCGAGTGGTGGCGCGAATGCGGGCCGCCACGCAGTTCGGCGTAGGCCATCAGCGCCTGCGCGGCCTGGGTCGGCATCCAGTTGCCCAGTGCGACCTCGGCCAGCAGCGCCTCCAGGCGCGGGAAACGGTGCTCGGCCAGGAACGCGTCCAGGCGCCCCTTCGGCAGCCGTTCCAGCGACGAATCCATCGCTTCCAGCGCGCGGTCGAGCATGCGATGGCCAAGCTGCACGGCATCTTCGTGCTCCAGCTGCTTGAGCTGGTGACGGATGGCGGTGCGTGCCTTGCTGGTGACCACGAATTCCAGCCACTGCGGCTTGGGCGTGGCCGAGCGCGCGGTGATGATCTCCACCGACTGCCCCGACACCAGCTTGGTGCGCAGCGGCACCAGTTTCTTGTCCACGCGGGAGGCCACCGCCATGTTGCCCACGTCGGTGTGCACGGCGTAGGCGAAATCAAGCGCGGTGGAGTTGCGCGGCAGGGCCAGGATCTTGCCCTTCGGGGTGAACAGGTAGACCTCGTCCGGGAACAGGTCGACCTTGACGTTGTCGAGGAACTCCAGCGAGGAACCGGCAGCACGCTGCGAGTCGATCAGTTCGACGATCCAGGCGTGCGCGCGGCTCTGCGCGCTGTTGGGCGAATCGCCGCCGAACTTGTAGGTCCAGTGCGCGGCCACGCCGCGTTCGGCGATCAGGTCCATTTCCTCGGTGCGGATCTGCACTTCGATCGGCGAGCCATACGGCCCGAACAACACCGTGTGCAGCGACTGGTAACCGTTGGCCTTGGGGATGGCGATGAAGTCGCGGAAGCGGCCATCCAGCGGCTTGAAGGTGGCGTGCACCGAACCCAGCGCGTGGTAGCAGCTGGGCACGCTGCGCACCACCAGGCGGAAGCCGAACACGTCCATCACCTGGTCGAAGGTTTTGTTCTCGTCGCGCATCTTGTTGTAGATGCTCCACGGGGTCTTGATGCGGCTGACCAGGCGGTGCTCGATACCTTCCTTCGCCAGCCGCTGCGACAGCTGCACTTCCACCTGTGCCAGCGCTTCACGGCGTACCACCGGCTGGCTGCGGATGTGCTTTTCCAGGATCGCGTGGCGCCACGGGTACAGCGCCTTGAAGCCAAGATTCTGCAGTTCGCTCTTGACCAGGCTCATGCCCAGGCGCTGGGCGATGGGCGCGTAGATCTCCAGCGTCTCGCGGGCGATGCGGCCGCGCGCTTCGCGGCTCTGTGCGCCCAGCGTGCGCATGTTGTGCAGGCGGTCGGCCAGCTTGATCATGATCACGCGCAGGTCGCGCGACATCGCCAGCAGCATCTTGCGGAAGCTTTCGGCGGCCGCTTCCTGGCGGTCGCGGAACTTCAGCTTGTCCAGCTTGGTCACGCCGTCGACCAGCTCGGCCACGGCTTCGCCGAACTCGGCGGCCAGCGCCTCACGGGTCAGCGGGGTGTCTTCGATGGTGTCGTGCAGGATCGCGGCGATCAGCGCTTCCACGTCCAGGCCCAGCTCGGCCAGCACCTGGGCCACGGCCACCGGATGGGTGATATAGGGCTCGCCCGACTTGCGCGTCTGTCCGGCGTGCGCGGCGGCTCCGACTTCCCAGGCGCGGCGCAACAGCGGCAGCTGTTCCGGCGGCAGGTAATGGGCGGCGCGTTCAAGCTGGAGGACGTAGTCGGGTACGGCGGCAGCGGGGGCTGCGGCGACCTTGGCAGTGGGGCCTGGGTTCATGCCCGAAGCCTATTCCAGCGCGACGTTTACGGCAAATCCTGAATGCGAAACAGCCCGCACGGGGCGGGCTGTTCGGCGATCCAGCAATGACGTTGATCGATGCGATCAATCGTCGTTCTTGGACATGTCTTCGTCGGCGACCACTTCGGCGGCAGCCCACTCCAGCGCTTCGCGCTCGGCGCGCTCACGCTCGGCCTTCTCGACTTCGTCGATCAGCGCGTTGTCGATCTTGCGGGCGGCGATTTCGCGCAGCGCCAGCACGGTCGGCTTGTCCTCGGTCTCGCTGTTGTCCAGCGTGGCCTGCACGCCGTTGGCGAGCTGGCGGGCACGCTTGGATGCCATCATGACCAGTTCGAAACGGTTGTTAACGACTTCCAGGCAATCTTCTACGGTGATGCGGGCCATACGGGCTCCCGGCGACCGGTCGGCCGCTCAGTCGAATGAGGGAAAGGGGACGGAGTGTACTGGCAGGAGCTGGACAAAATCAAGCCAACCCCCACCCGATTCTTTTGGAATCAGTCAGTTGCACCCGGATCGGGGGTCAGCAACGCCTGGATCAGGCTGGCGTGGCGGACCTTCTGGGCCTCCCGTCGCAGGCGGCTGGCGGTGAAGATGGCGCACAGCTCGTCCACGGCAGTGTCGAACACCTCGTTGACGATGACGTAGTCGAACTCGTTGAAGTGCAGCATTTCATCGCGGGCCGCGCCCAGGCGCTGGGCGATGACCGCTTCGCTGTCCTGGCCGCGCTTGCGCATGCGGTCCTGCAGGGCCTGCTTGGACGGCGGCAGGATGAACACGGTGACCGTGCCCGGCACCAGCTGGCGCACCTGCTGCGCGCCCTGCCAGTCGATCTCCAGCAGCACGTCCTGGCCGGCGGCCAGCTGCGGCTCCACCGATTGGCGGGCGGTGCCCTTCCAGTCGCCGTGCACCCAGGCGTGTTCGAAGAAGTCGCCGGCGGCGATCATCTGCTCGAACTTCTCGGCACTGACGAAGTGGTAGTGCTGGCCGTTCACCTCACCGGGGCGCATCGCGCGCGAGGTGAAGGAGATCGACAGGGCGATCTGCGGGTCGCGCGCCAGGGTGGCATTGACGATGCTGCTCTTGCCCGCGCCGGAGGGGGCGGCCACGATGTACAGCGTGCCGCGCGCAACGGTGTCCGACGGCTTCGACGGGGCGCTCATGCGCGGGATCCAACGGGTTGATTTCGCAAAATTTTTCCTCGATGTTCCAGGTCCGGCGCGGCGGATCGCGCCAGGACGGCGGGGGCTGCGCGGAACATCCTGGAACCAGGCCCGGCAGACGCTTCCCCGGGGTGCGGGCACGCAACTTTACCAGAGCGGCCCTGTTGCGCGCCCGTCCGCCAGGCGCCGGGCCTTGCGCCACATGGGTATGCGGGTGCCTGTGCTATAACCGGGCCGTACCCAACGACAGCCCGGAGGCCCGTGCCTCCCCGCCATCCCAGGAGAACGGCATGCCATCGATGAGCCGCCGCCAGTTCCTGAAAGTGACCGGGACAACCCTGGTCGGCTCCAGCCTGGCACTGATGGGCTTCGCGCCCGGCATCGCGCTCGCGGAGGTCCGGCAATACAAGCTGACCCGCGCGACCGAGACCCGCAACACCTGTACCTACTGTTCGGTGGCCTGCGGCATCCTGATGTACAGCCTCGGCGATGGTGCCAAGAACGCCGAGCCCAGCATCTTCCATATCGAAGGCGACCCGGACCATCCGGTGAACCGCGGCACGCTGTGCCCGAAGGGGGCCGGCCTGGCCGACATCATCCACAGCAAGTCGCGGCTGCTCTACCCCGAGTACCGCGCGCCGGGCTCGAACGAGTGGAAGCGGCTGAGCTGGGACGATGCGCTGGACCGTATCGCGCGGCTGATGAAGGAAGACCGCGACGCCAACTTCGTGCAGAAGAACGAGGCCGGGCAGACGGTCAACCGCTGGCTGACCACCGGCATGCTGGCGGCCTCGGCCACCAGCAATGAAACCGCGGTGCTGACCCACAAAGTCGTCCGCTCCCTTGGCATGTTGGCATTCGACAACCAGGCACGTGTCTGACACGGCCCGACGGTGGCAGGTCTTGCCCCGACGCTAGGCCGTGGTGCGATGACGAATCACTGGGTCGACATCAAGAATGCCGACCTGATCCTGATCATGGGTGGCAATGCCGCCGAAGCACACCCGTGCGGGTTCAAATGGGTGACCGAGGCCAAGGCACACAACAAGGCCCGGCTGATCGTGGTCGATCCGCGTTTCAACCGCTCGGCTGCGGTGGCCGACGTGTACGCGCCGATCCGCACCGGTACCGATATCGTGTTCCTGGGCGGCCTGATCAACTACCTGTTGACCGAGGACCGCATCCAGCACGAGTACGTGCTGAACTACACCGACATGTCGTTCCTGGTGAAGGACGAGTTCGCCTTCAAGGACGGCCTGTATTCGGGCTACAACGAAGAGAAGCGCAGCTACGACCGCTCCAGCTGGGACTACGCCTACGGTGACGATGGCTTCGTGCGCAGCGACCCGACGCTGAAGGACCCGCGTTGCGTCTACAACCTGCTCAAGCAGCACTACGCGCGCTACACCGTGGAGATGGTCGAACGCATCTGCGGCACGCCGGCCGACAGCATCCGCCAGATCTGGGACATGATCGCGTCCACCGCCGGCAAGGACAAGGCGATGACCATCCTGTACGCGCTGGGATGGACGCAGCACTCGATCGGTGCGCAGAACGTGCGTGCCGGCACCATGGTGCAGCTGCTGCTGGGCAACATCGGCGTGGCCGGTGGTGGCATGAACGCGCTGCGCGGGCACTCCAACATCCAGGGCCTGACCGACATCGGCCTGATGTCCGACCTGTTGCCCGGCTACCTGACGCTGCCGAGGCAGGACGAGCAGGACTACGACGCCTACATCGCCAAGCGCACGCAGAAGCCGCTGCGCGCCAACCAGATGTCGTTCTGGCAGAACTACCCAAAGTTCCACGTCAGCCTGATGAAGTCGTGGTGGGGCGACGCCGCCACCGCCGACAACAACTGGTGCTTTGATTACCTGCCCAAGCTGGACAAGCCGTACGACATGCTGCAGGCGTACGAGCTGATGAACGAGGGCAAGATCCATGGCTACATCTGCCAGGGCTTCAACCCCCTGGCCTCGGCGCCGAACAAGGGCAAGCTGATCAGCGCGTTCTCCAAGCTGAAGTTCATGGTCAGCATGGACCCGCTGGAAACCGAGACCATCGCCTTCTGGCAGAACCACGGTGCGTTGAACGACGTCGACCCGAGCACGATCCAGACCGAAGTATTCCGCCTGCCGACCACCTCCTTTGCCGAGGAGAACGGCGCGGTGGTGAATTCCTCGCGCTGGCTGCAGTGGCACTGGAAGGGGGCCAACCCACCGGGCGAAGCACGCAGCGACATCGAGATCATGTCCGAGCTGTTCCATCGCATCAAAGCGTTGTACGAGAAGGACGGCGGTGCGTGGTGGGAGCCGGTGCGCGACCTGGCCTGGAACTACGCCAACCCTGAGGTACCCACGCCCGAAGAACTGGCGATGGAATACAACGGCAAGGCGCTGACGGACGTGTTCGATCCGAAGGATCCGACCAGGTTGGTGCGCAAGGCCGGCGAGCAGCTGGCCGCATTCGGCGACCTGCGCGACGACGGCAGCACCGCCTCCGGCTGCTGGATCTACATCGGTGCCTGGGGCCCGACCGGCAACATGATGGCGCGGCGTGACAACAGCGACCCCACCGGCATCGGCAACACGCTGGGCTGGGCCTGGGCGTGGCCGGCCAACCGCCGCGTGATGTACAACCGCGCCTCGTGCGACGTGGCCGGCCAACCGTTCGATCCGCGCCGCACGCTGCTGGCCTGGAACGGGAAGAACTGGGGCAACGTGGACGTGCCGGACTTCAAGGCCGACGAAGATCCTGCCGGTGGCATGGGCCCGTTCATCATGAACCCGGAAGGCATCGCCCGCTTCTTCGCCAAGGCCGGCATGGCCGAAGGCCCGTTCCCGGAGCACTACGAACCGTTCGATACCCCGCTGCGCAGCAACCCGCTCAGCCCCGGCCAGGCACTGACGCTGAACAACCCGGCCGCCCGCGTATTCGCCAGCGATCGTGCACAGATCGGTTCGCCGGACGAGTTCCCGCATGTGGCCACCACCTACCGCCTGACCGAGCATTTCCACTTCTGGACCAAGCACGGCAAGCTCAACGCCATCATCCAGCCCGAGCAGTTCGTCGAGATCGGCGCGGCATTGGCCGACGAGCTGGGCATCAACAACGGCAGCCGGGTGCGGGTCAGTTCCAAGCGCGGTCACATAGAAGCGGTTGCGATGGTGACCAAGCGCATCAAGGCCCTGCAGATCGATGGCCGGACCGTGCACCAGGTGGGCGTGCCGATCCACTGGGGTTTCCTCGGTGCGGCCAAGCCCGGCTACATCGCCAATACGCTGACCAACGCCATCGGTGACGGCAACTCGCAGACGCCCGAATCGAAGTGCATCCTGGTCAAGGTCGAGAAGGTGTAGGAGACACGCCATGTCACTGCAATCACTGGACATCATCCGCCGCTCGGCCACCACCACGCCCTCGCCGGAGGCGCGCGGTGCGCACACCGGCCAGGTCGCCAAATTGATCGATGTGAGCAAGTGCATCGGCTGCAAGGCCTGCCAGGTCGCCTGCATGGAGTGGAACGACCTGCGCGACGAAGTGGGCAGCTGCGTTGGCAGCTACGACAACCCGCCCGACCTGAGCAACCAGTCGTGGACGGTGATGAAATTCCGCGAGTACGAGGACGAGAAGGGCAAGCTGGAGTGGCTGATCCGCAAGGAAGGCTGCATGCACTGCAGCGATCCGGGCTGCCTGAAGGCCTGTCCGTCGCCCGGTGCCATCATCCAGTACGCCAACGGCATCGTCGACTTCCAGGAAGAGAACTGCATCGGCTGCGGTTACTGCGTGACCGGTTGCCCGTTCGACGTGCCTCGTATTTCCAGGAAGGACCACAAGGCCTACAAATGCACGCTGTGTTCGGACCGGGTGGCGGTGGGCCAGGAACCGGCCTGCGTGAAGACCTGCCCGACCGGCGCGATCACCTTCGGCAGCAAGCAGGCGATGACCGAGCACGCGGCCGGACGCGTGGAAGACCTGAAATCGCGCGGCTACGAGAACGCCGGCCTGTACGATCCGCAGGGCGTGGGTGGCACCCACGTGATGTACGTGCTGCAGCATGTGGACAAGCCCGAGCTGTACGCCGACCTGCCCAAGGACCCACGCATCAGCCCGATGGTGGAGGTCTGGAAGGGCGTGGCCAAGCCGCTGGGCCTGCTGGCGATCGCCGCCACCGCCTTCGCCGGCTTCCTGCATTACATCGGCATCGGCCGCAATACGGTCAATGACGAGGAAGAAGAGGAAGCCGAACACGAGGCGAAGAAGATCGAAGAGGAGCAGCGGCCATGAAGTACGCCCCGCACCCGCGCCAGATCATCCGCTACCGCGCGCCGACCCGCATCAATCACTGGATCGTGGCGATCTGCTTCGTGCTGACCGCGCTGTCCGGGTTGGCGCTGTTCCACCCTGCCCTGTTCCCGTTGACGCAGCTGTTCGGTGGCGGCCCGTGGACACGCATCCTGCACCCGTTCATCGGCCTGGCGATGGTGACGGGCTTTGCGCTGCTGGCAATCCGCATGTGGCGCGACAATCTGCCGACCGCTGACGACCGCGCGTGGATGCGCGGCATGCGCGATGTACTGCGCAACGAGGATGAGAAGCTGCCGCCGGTGGGCCGTTTCAATGCCGGCCAGAAGCTGTTGTTCTGGGCCATCATCGGATGCCTGTCGGCGCTGCTGCTGACCGGCTTCGTGATCTGGCGGCAGTATTTCAGCCACTTCTTCCCGATCGGGGTGATCCGCTTCTCGGTACTTGCCCACGCGCTGTTCGGCTGGGTGCTGGTCTGCGCGATCGTGGTGCACATCTATGCGGCGCTCTGGATCAAGGGGTCTGTGCGGGCGATGACCCAGGGCAAGGTGACCTATGGGTGGGCGTACAAGCACCACCGGCAGTGGTTCCGGGACATCCTGCGCGGGCGGCGGGAAGAGGGGTAGCGGCAGGGCCTGCGGCCCTGCACCCACTTCAAGCCAAGGCAACAGCAACAGCGGCTATCCGTGGGATGGCGGGGTGGATCCGGTTGCGGGGGACGCTGCAAGTCCCCCTCCGGGGCCCGCCCCAGCCGCTGGCGGCTGTGCGTTCGGGCGCTTGCGAAGCAGTGCTTCGCAAGCAAAGCGCCCTCACCCATGTAAGCTCGGTCGCCGCATCCATGCGGCTCACGCCCCCGCAACCGGCCCACCCCGCCTTCGACAGTTTCCTGCGATCTGATGGTGGGTGCCGACCGTTGGTCGGCACTGATCGAATCCCGGCCAACGGTCGGGATCCACTTTCAACCAGCCTATGGGGTCAGATCCGTTTTCCTGTGGAAAACGGATCTGACCCCAACCTTTCAAATGGCCGGCAACACGCTGGACGCGAGCGCCGACAACGGCGAGGATGGAGGCTGGTTCTTCTGGCTGGCCCTGCATGGCGCAACGCATCCTTGAACCCGGTGAGATCGAGACGCTCGCCTCGCGCGATGTGCCGCGTATCATCCTGCCCGATATCGAGTCACTGTTCGCCGAGCGCGCGACACGCCTGCGCAGCCTGGCCGCGCACAGTGCCATCGGCGGTTACCTGCAGCTGCTGGCAGCGTTGGCAGATGCACAGCAGGCACTGCTGGACGAACTGACACCACAGCAACGCGAGGCACTGCAATGGCAGGCACGTGCGCAGCAGTCGAGTGCCGCGGCCGGCGCCGGCATGCCGTTGCGGCCGGCCAACACGCTTCAGCTGGATGGATGCTGGCGCGACTGGCTGCGCACGCAGTGCCATCACTGCGCCGACGAAACGGGGCTGCCGCTGGAAACCCGACAGGAGCTGCAACGCGTCGCCGCGGCCGACGACGCCTGGCTGGATGCGCAGGCGCACGCGGTGCTGGAGCGTGATGACGCGCCATCGGTGGATGCGGTCGCTGCACTCCTGGTGATGACCGCACTGCAGGTTTACTGGGCGGTGCTCGCAGCCAGCTTCCGCCCTACCGACCTGAAGCCGCTGGCTGATGCGCCAGGGCTGTGCCCGCTGTGCGGCACGTTGCCGGTGACCAGCGTGGTGCAGGCACGCCCACCCTATGCATCTTACCGTTACCTGTCGTGCTCGCTGTGCGCCTGCCAGTGGCACTACGTGCGCGTGCAATGCAGCCAGTGTGGTGCCGCCGGCAAGGACATAGCCTATCGCGCCCTGGCCGATGTGGATGGCGACAGCGGCGAGGCGGTGCGCGAGAGCGCGGTACGCGCCGAGACCTGCGACCACTGCCACAGCTATCGCAAGATCCTGTATCTGGAGAAAGACCCGTCACTGGAGCCGGTGGCCGATGACCTCGGCACGCTGGCGCTGGATCTGCTGCTGGCCGAGGAAGGCTATGCGCGTGCCAGCCAGAATCCGCTGCTGTGGCAATCCGACGGCGACTGAGGCGATGACAGCCATGCCCCCCGCCCCGGCATCGGCCGCCGCCCTGCCCTCGCTGGACCGGGTGCTGCGCCTGCCTGCACTGGCGCCACTGATCGAAGGCCACGGTCGAAGCCGCATCACCCAGCTGCTGCGGTCGCACCTGCAGGTGCTGCGTGAGGGCGTCAGCGCGGGCCAGTTGTCGACCGCGCAGCTGCAGGAAGCGGTCGACGGCCCGGCGCTGGTAGCAGCGGTCGAGGCCGCACTGGCAGCCGAGGCACGGCTGGACCTGCAACCGATGTACAACCTGACCGGCACCGTACTGCATACCAACCTGGGTCGCGCATTGCTGCCCGAGGCTGCGGTGCAGGCAGTCACCCGCGCGATGACCGCGCCGGTGGATCTGGAGTTCGACGTCATCCCTGGCCGTCGCGGCGACCGCGATGCGCGGGTGCAGGCATTGATCTGCGAACTGACCGGCGCCGAAGCCGCCACCGTGGTCAACAACAATGCGGCGGCGGTCCTGCTGCTGCTCAACAGCCTGGCCAACCGCCGCGAGGTGGTGGTGTCGCGCGGCGAACTGGTGGAGATCGGCGGTGCCTTCCGCATCCCCGATGTGATGCGCGGCGCGGGCGCGCGGCTGCTGGAAGTGGGTACCACCAACCGTACCCATCCGGCCGACTTCACCAACGCCATCGGCGCGCGCACAGCGCTGCTGATGGAGGTGCATGCCAGCAACTACGCGATCACCGGATTCACTGCCAAGGTCGACACTGCGGCAATGGCTGCGATCGCGCACGAGCACGGCCTGCCGCTGGTGGTGGACCTGGGCAGTGGCAGCCTGTGCGATCTGCGCATGTTCGGCCTGCCGCACGAGCCCACCGTGCAGGAAACACTGGCGGACGGCGCCGATCTGGTTTCTTTCAGCGGCGACAAGCTATTGGGTGGCCCGCAGGCCGGCATCATCGCCGGTCGCGCGGACCTGATCGCACGGATCAACCGCAACCCGCTGAAGCGGGCACTGCGCATGGACAAGATGGGCCTGGCCGCACTGGAAGCGGTGCTGGCCCTGTACCGCGAACCCGAGCTGCTGGCACAGCGGCTGCCGACACTGCGTACGCTCTCGCGCACGCAGGAGCATATCGATGCGCAGGCCCAGCGCCTGCTGCAGCCGATGCGTGCCTCGCTGGCGGCGGACTACACCCTCGAGCCTGCTTCGATGCACAGCCAGGTCGGCAGCGGCGCCCAGCCACAGGCGCAGCTGGCCAGCGCCGGACTGCGCATTACCTGCGCGCGCCGTGGCGGACTGGATCGCCTGGCCAGGCATCTGCGTCAGCTGCCGCGCCCGGTGCTGGGCCGCATTGCCGATGACGCGTTGTGGCTGGACCTGCGCTGCCTGGAACCCGGGGACGAGGCGGCCTTCCTCGCCCAATGGAGCGCGCTGCAGGCATGATCGTCGGCACCGCCGGGCATATCGACCATGGCAAGACCAGCCTGGTGCGGGCACTGACCGGCATCGAAACCGATCGCCTGCGGGAAGAGCGTACGCGCGGCATATCGATCGAACTGGGCTACGCCTATGTCCCGGTGGAAAGCGGGGACGTCGAAGGCCCGGCCGCGACCCTGGGTTTCGTCGACGTGCCAGGCCACGAGCGCTTCGTGCATACGATGGTGGCCGGCGCCACCGGCATCGATGTCGCCCTGCTGGTGATCGCCGCCGACGACGGCGTGATGCCACAGACCCGCGAGCATCTGGCCATCCTGCAACTGCTGGGCGTGAACTGCGGTGCGGTGGCGCTCACCAAGATCGACCGTGTGGATGCGGCGCGCTTGGCCCGGGTCGAGATCGAGGTCGCTGCCCTGCTGGCCGGCACGCCGCTGCAGGATTCCCCTGTGTTCACCTGCAACAGCACCGCACCCGACGATGCTGGCATCAACGCGCTGCGTACCCAGCTGCACGCGTGGGCGGCGGACGACGCCAGCACGCGCCAGGCCGAACTGCGCAGCGAGCTGTTCCGCATGCCGGTGGACCGCGTGTTCTCGCTGGCCGGCCACGGCACGCTGGTGACCGGCGCAGTGCACGGCGGCATCGCCGCGGTGGGTGAGCATCTGCAGCTGATGCCGGCCGCCACTGAAGTGCGCATACGCAGCATCCACGCGCAGAACCAGGCCAGTGACCACGCGATGGCCGGGCAGCGCTGCGCGCTGAACCTGGCAGCCATCGCCCGTGATGACATCCGCCGCGGTGACTGGATCGCCGACGCACGCGCACTGCTGGCCACCACCCGCGTTGATGTGCGGTTGCGGCTGTCCGCGTTGGCCGCACCGTTGCGCGACTGGGCACCGCTGCATATCCACTGGGGCACGATGCACCGGCAGGCCCATGTGGTGCTGCTGGAGGACCATGACCACGGTGATGGGCAGTTGGTGCAGCTGGTGTTCGATGCTCCGGTCTGTGCGATGTGTGGCGACCGCTTCATTGCCCGCGATTCAGCGGCCACCCACACGCTGGGCGGCGGCCTCGTGCTCGATCCGGACCCGCCACAGCGGCACCGGCGCAGTCCTGCACGGCTCGCATGGCTGGGAGCACTGGAGCAACTGGCCGCGGGTGCGGGAATCGGCCCACTGTTGCAGCAGGCGCCCTTCGGTGTTGCCATGGCCGCGCTGCAGCGCTACTGCCGGCGCGCCGCCGACCGGATCGTTCTTCCCGCAGGCGCACAGCGCGTCATCACCCGCGAAGACACGGTGGTCATCCTCGCCTCGCACTGGCAGCTGCTGCGCGAGCAGGTAGTCACCTCACTGCGCAGTTGGCATGAGCGACGCCCCGACGAACCCGGTGTCGACAGCGGCCGCCTGCAGCGCAGCACCCTGCCCGCGCTTGCAGCGAGCCTCTGGAATGCCCTGCTGCAGGACCTGCTGGACGACGGCAGCGTGCAACGCGTGGGTGCCTGGTGGCGCCTGCCCGGCCATGACCATGCGCCACCGGAACGCGAGCGTCTGCTGCTGGAACGCGTGCTGCCGCAACTGCACGCCGGTGGCTTCGATCCACCGTGGGTGCGCACCCTTGCTGCCGAGATCGGCCTGGCCGAAGACGAGGTCCGCGCCGTCCTGCGCCGCGCCACCGCACGTGGCGAGCTGTTCCAGGTGGTGCCGGACCTGTTCTATGCACCCGCACGCATTGCCGAACTCGCCGCGATCGTCGCGCAGCTGTCACAGGCCAGCGGCACGGTGGATGCGGCCACGTTCCGCGACGCCATCGGCCTGGGCCGCAAACGCAGCATCCAGATCTTGGAGTTCTTCAACCGCGTTGGCTACACTCGACGCGTCGGTGACCAGCATCGGCCGCGCGGCGACCTGCAATGGAACCCAGCCCGCGACTGAGCCCACCGGCACCGCCGTACTTTCGGAAGGCATGCGCATCCGGGCATGCGGCTGGGCTTCAAACCCAGTAGGGGGTGTCGATCGCTCCCTGGTAGGTTCGACTCCTGCTGCCTTCCGCCATTCGCGTTCCCGCAGGAGATGTCGGCATGGCCACGCACGCGCAGTCCCCCGCCCCTTCAACGGCCGATGCCCCGCAACGACTGACCTCTCTCGCGCATGGCGGCGGCTGCGGCTGCAAGATCGCGCCGGGCGTGCTGAGCGAACTGCTGCGCGGCGTTCCAGCACTTCCGGCACCGGCCGAACTGCTGGTTGGCCGCGAGACCAGCGACGACGCTGCGGTGTACCGCCTCGATGATCGCCAGGCAATCGTCGCCACCACCGATTTCTTCATGCCCATCGTCGACGACCCGTTCGACTTCGGCCGCATCGCGGCCACGAACGCGCTGTCGGACCTGTACGCGATGGGCGCGCGCCCGCTGTTCGCACTGGCCATCGTCGGCATGCCGATCAATACGCTGCCGCAGGACACGATCCGCGGCATCCTGCAGGGTGGTGAACGCGCCTGCGCTGATGCCGGCATCGTGGTCGCTGGTGGCCACAGCATCGATTCGGTGGAACCCATCTACGGCCTGGCCGCGATCGGCGTGCTCGACCCGCAACGACTCAAGCGCAATGCCGATGCCCGCGCCGGCGACGTGCTGGTGCTGGGCAAGCCGTTGGGCGTGGGCGTGTATTCGGCAGCACTGAAGAAAGAAGTGCTGGATGCCGACGGCTACCGGCAGATGATCGCGTCGACCACCCGCCTGAACAGCGTGGGCGTGCCGCTGGCCGCGCTGGACGGCGTGCATGCCATGACCGACGTCACCGGCTTCGGTCTGCTCGGCCATCTGCTGGAGGTGTGCCGCGCCAGCGGCGTCGCTGCCGAAGTGGACAGTACCCAGGTGCCGCTGCTGCCGCAGGCGTTGGAGCTGCTGCAGCGCGGCTGCGTGACCGGCGCCTCCAACCGCAACTGGGCCTCGTATGGTGCCGAGGTGCGTTTCGCCGATGGGTTGCCGGCCCACTGGCAGCCGCTGCTGACCGACCCGCAGACCAGCGGCGGCCTGCTGGTGTCGTGCGCCCCGGAAGCGGTGGACGCGGTGCTGGCCTGTTTCCACGACGCCGGGTTCGGTCAGGCGGCCGTGGTGGGGCGGCTGGCCGAAGGCGCGCCGGGCGTCAGCGTGCGCTGATGCGCTGGAACGACAAGGGCGCCCGAAGGCGCCCCTGCTGTATCGCTGGATGCAACATCATTCGATGTTCTGCACCTGCTCGCGGATCTGGTCGATCAGCACCTTCAGCTCCACCGCGGCATTGGACGTGCGGCTGTCCACCGACTTCGAGCCCAACGTATTGGCTTCGCGGTTGAACTCCTGCAGCAGGAAGTCCAGGCGGCGGCCGACCGGCTCGCGCTGCTTGAGCACGCGGCGGATCTCGACGATGTGGCTGCCGAGGCGGTCCAGCTCTTCATCCACGTCCAGCTTCTGCAGCCACAGCACCAGTTCCTGCTCGGCGCGGCCGGGGTCGACCGGGTGCGGCAGGTCGGCCAGGCGTGCGGCCAGCTTGCTGCGCTGGCCGTCGCGAATGGCCGGAATCAAGATGCGCACTTCGCTGGCGATGCGTTCTATGCCGTCCACGCGCTCACTGATGGCCGCCGACAACTTGCCGCCTTCGCGCTCACGGGCCTCGACGAAACCTTCCAGCACCTGGTCCAGCAGGGCCAGTGCCTCGGCCTGGAGAGCGGCGGCATCGGTGGCCTCACCGCGGGTCACGCCCGGCAGCTGCAGCAGGTCGGCGAAGCTGACCTGCAGGTTGGGGAAATCGGAGGTCAGCCGGTGCGCAAGGCGACCCAGCTGGCCCAGCAGCGCCTCGTCCACCTGCAGGTTGGCCGCCGCTTCCGGCGCACGCAGGCGCATCGCCAAGTCCAGCTTGCCGCGGCTCAGGCGCGCGGCGATGCGCTCGCGCAGCTGTGGTTCCAGCGCCCGCAGCTCCTCGGGCAGGCGGGTGCCGACCTCCAGGAAGCGGTGATTGACCGAGCGCAGCTCGCAGCCCAGCGTGCCCCACGGGGTGACCCGCTCGCCGCCGGCATAGGCGGTCATGCTTCGAATCATGGATTGTGTCCGGTGCGTGCAAAGGGGGAATGGTACCCTAGCGCCCTCACCAGAGCCCCCTTGCCCGCCCCGTGAAGGCTGCGGGCGTGGCGGCGTACTCCCTCGCCATTACGGAACCCGCACCATGTCCGATTCCCGCCCCAGCGGCCGCCAGCCCGACCAGCTCCGCCCGGTCGTCATCCAACGCGGCTTCACCCGCCACGCCGAAGGTTCGGTGCTGGTGTGCTTCGGCGAAACCCGTGTGCTGTGCACCGCCAGCGTCGAGAACCGCGTGCCGGGCTTCCTGCGCGGCAAGGGCGAAGGCTGGGTCACCGCCGAATACGGCATGCTGCCGCGCGCCACCCACACCCGCAGCGACCGTGAAGCGGCCCGTGGCAAGCAGGGTGGCCGCACCTTGGAGATCCAGCGCCTGATCGGCCGCAGCCTGCGCGCCTGCGTGGATCGCAACGCGCTGGGCGAGCGCACCATCACCCTCGACTGCGACGTGCTGCAGGCCGACGGCGGCACCCGCACCGCCGCCATCACCGGCGCCTACGTAGCCCTGGTCGATGCGGTGAACGTGCTGATGAAGCGTGGCGACATCAAGCGCAACCCGATCCTGGGCGCAGTGGCCGCCGTATCGGTAGGCGTGTACCGCGGCACCCCGGTGCTGGACCTGGACTACGCCGAAGACAGCGACTGCGACACCGACATGAACGTGGTGATGAACGACGGTGGCGGCTTCATCGAGCTGCAGGGCACCGCCGAAGGCCACGCCTTCCGTCGCGATGAACTGGACGCGCTGCTGGGCCTGGCCGAGAAGGGCGTGGCCGAGCTGCTGGCCGCGCAGCAGGCGGCGCTGTCGGCATGAACCGGCGCATCGCCCTGACCACCCTGGTGGTGGCCGACTATGACGAAGCCATTGCCTGGTACACCGGCAAGCTCGGCTTCGCATTGCTCGAAGATATCGACCAGGGCCACAAGCGCTGGGTGGTGGTCGGCCCGACAGACGGCAGCGCCGCCGCCCTGCTGCTGGCCCGTGCCAGCGACGAGGAACAGCGCAGCCGCATCGGCAACCAGACCGGTGGCCGCGTTGCCTTCTTCCTCAACACCGACGACTTCCACCGCGACCACGCGGCGATGCTGGCCGCCGGCGTCGAGTTCCTGGAAGCACCGCGCGAAGAACCCTATGCAACGGTCGCGGTATTCCGCGACCTGTATGGCAACACCTGGGACCTGCTGGAGCCCCGTCAATGAAGAAACTGGTACTGGCCAGCCACAACGCCGGCAAGCTGGTGGAGATGCAGGAGATCCTTGCCGACCTGCCGCTGCAGATCACCTCGGCCGCCGAGCTGGGCCTGGGTGACGTGGAAGAGACCGGCCTGACCTTCGTCGAGAACGCGCTGCTGAAGGCACGCGCGGCCTGCAAAGCGACCGGCCTGCCGGCGCTGGCCGATGATTCGGGCCTGATCGTCGATGCCCTCGGCGGTGCGCCGGGCCTGTACAGCGCACGCTATGCCGGCCACCCGACCAATGCTGCGGCCAACAATGCCAAGCTGCTGGACGCGATGGCCGACATTCCCGATGGCCAGCGCAGCGCCCGCTTCTATGCGGTGATCGTGCTGCTGCGCCACGCCACCGACCCGCAGCCGCTGATCTGCGAAGGCCGCTGGGAAGGGCAGATCATCCGAGAGCTGCGTGGCACGAATGGTTTCGGCTACAACCCGGTGTTCCTGGACACCACCCACGGCCTGACCGCCGCGGAAATGGAGCCGGCGCTGAAGAACGCCATCAGCCACCGTGCCATTGCCCTGCAGCAGCTCAAGCAGCAACTGGCGACGCTGTACTGACGCCCGACCTGATCGAACCAGGGAAGCCGGCCAGCGGCCGGCACTACCGAAGAAGCCCATGCCGCACGCCCACGACCACTGCAACCACCTGCCCGGCGAAGCCTGCTCCGCCGACCACGACAACCCGCCGCGGCTGGTGCCGCCACCGCTGTCGTTGTACGTGCACCTGCCGTGGTGCGTGCGCAAATGCCCGTACTGCGATTTCAATTCGCACCAGGCCAAGGGCGAGTTGCCGTTCGAGGCCTACATCGATGCACTGCTGCGCGACCTGGACCAGGACCTGCCGCTGGTCTGGGGCCGGGTGGTGCACAGCGTGTTCTTCGGCGGCGGTACGCCCAGCCTGTTCCCGCCGGAGGCGATCGACCGCTTCCTGCAGCAGGCCAGCGCGCGCCTGCGCTTTGCCCCCAACGCCGAAATCACCCTGGAGACCAACCCGGGCACCGCCGAGCATGGCCGTTTCGACCGCTACCGCGCGGCCGGCGTGAACCGCCTCAGCTTCGGCATCCAGAGTTTCGACGATGCCATGCTCAAGCGCCTGGGCCGCATCCACGACAGTGGCGAAGCCGAGCGCGCGGTGAAGATGGCGCAGGACGCGGGCTACGACAACTTCAACATCGACCTGATGTACGCGCTGCCGGAACAGACCCTGGCCGGCGCTGAGGCCGACCTGGAGCGTGCGTTCGCGCTGCAGCCGGCGCATATCTCGCACTACCAGCTGACCCTGGAACCGAACACGGTGTTCTTCGCGCGGCCGCCGCAGGGCATTCCCGACGAAGACAACGCCTGGGACATGCAGGAACACTGCCAGGCGCTGCTGGCGCAGGCCGGCTTTGGCCAGTACGAGGTCAGCGCCTATGCGCGCCCCGGCCGGCAAAGCGCGCACAACCTGAACTACTGGCGTTTCGGCGATTACCTGGGCATCGGTGCCGGTGCGCACGGCAAGATCAGCTCGGGCGCCGAAGAACACGTGCTGCGCCGCTGGAAGCTGAAGCATCCGCAGGCCTACCTGGACAGCGCGGGCACGCCGGCCTCGTTCGGTGGCGATGATGTGATCGCGCCGGAACGGCTGCCGTTCGAGTACATGCTCAACCTGTTGCGCCTGCACGAAGGTTTCGGCCTGCGCGATTTCGAGTCGCGCACCGGGCTGCCGCGCAGCGTGCTGGACGCGCCGCTGGCCGAGGCCGTGCAGCGCGGCTGGCTGGTCGTGGCCGACGGCCACGTGCAACCCACCGAGCTGGGCCGCCGCTTCACCAACGACGTGGTGAGCCTGTTCCTGGAAGATTGATCCTCGCCTGACAGAGGGTACTGCCGGCCGCTGGCCGGAAATCCGGTGAAGACATATCTGCCGGCCAGCGGCCGGCAGTACCGCACATCAGGGCCATACGGGCGGATGCGATTCCCGTTCACCCTAAAGTAGCGCCGACTGCGGCCGACACGGTAGATTCACAAGATCGATCCGCGGGAATCCGGGTACCGCTCGCCGATGTCAGCTGTCTTTTCCATTACCTCTGCCGACAAAGCCCGCCTGGCCGCCAGCGACCTGCCACCGCGGGTGCGTGAGCTGCTGGGCGCGTTGATCGGCCTGTGCCGGCAGACGCTGGCAGCGCCGCTGATCCTGACCGTCGAAGCGTTGGAGCAGACCCTGCTGCACGATGCCGATCGCGCACGCAATCCGCAGCAGCAGGCCGAGCTGATGGCCCAGCGTGGCCAGTTGCACGCCTTTTCCGGTCATTTCGCTGACCGCATGCTTGATGCCGTGGCCGATGCGCTGATACGGCTGCGCGAACCCACGGCCCACTTCAGCCCCGGTTCCACGCCACCGCCGCTGCCCGGCATGCTCGGGCTGTCGCTGGTCGATGAACATGAAGTGGACCGCGACCTGCTGCTGACCGAGATGGTGCGGCGGGAGACGCTGCGTTCGACCAACACGCTCAACCTGCTGGGCCAACGCCTGGGCGTACTGGCGGCAGCACCGGCCTTCGAGGCCGACACCCTGCCGCTGGCACCGCAGGCACTGTGCGCCATGCTGCGCCGGATTGCCGAACAGGATTCGCTCACTGTCGACGTTCAGCTGGCGCTGTACCGCAGCTTCGAACGCCAGGTGCTGGAACGCCTGGGCGACATCCTCGACCGTGCCAATGCCCTGTTGGCCCAGCACGGCGTGCTGCCCGGCCTGGTCTACACCCCCTATCTGGCGCGTTCATCGAGCACCCGGCGGATCATCACCCAGTCGGTGGGCGGTGGTCGCGCCACGCAGCCGGCAAAGCGTGCCGCCGCGCCACTGACCGGCTGGAACGGATCGGCACCGGCCGGCTCCTGGTCGAGCCTGGTGCAGGACGCTTTCCAGGATGACAGCACAGCCGGCGCGGCCTCGCCGGGCCTGACCACCTCCACGGGCAGCGCGCTGCATGCGCTGCTGCAGCAGGCACGCCATGCCAGCGCAGCACCTGCGGATCGCGATGCAGTGCCGAGCGCGGCCGTGGATGCGGTTCTCGCACGCCTGCAGGCGCAGTCCAGCGCCGCCACCGGCGTAGCCGACCTGCAGGCGGCCGTGGTCGCGCAGCTGCGCAGCGAGCATGGCACGCAGGCCCAGCTGGGCAGCCACGACCGCGACAGCCTCGATCTGCTGCGCATGCTGATGCAGCAGGTGCAGCGGCAGCAGCGTCCGGACCCGGTGCCGGCCGCCCTGCTGGCGCGCCTGCAGGTACCGCTGGCACGTGCAGCAATGGCCGACCCCGGCTTCTTCGTGCGCGACGAGCACCCCGCGCGCGAACTGCTCAACCAGATTGCCGAAGTCGGCGCCCACTGGCTGGGCGACGATGATGTCGACCCGCAGTTGCTGCAGCGCATGGCGCAGAGCGTGCAGGGCCTGCTGGGCCAGGATGCGCGGGCGCCGGAGGCCTTCGCCAGCGCGAACGAGGAAGTGCAGCAGCATCAGCGCGCCGCAGCGCATCGCGCCGAGCTGGCCGAGCGCCGCCATGTGGAAGCCGCGCGCGGCAAGGAGCGGCTGGAACTTGCCCGCCGCCAGGCCACCGCGCAGATCGACCAGTGCTGCGACGCGCAGTCGCCGCCGCGCTTCGTGCAGACCCTGCTGCGCCAGGCCTGGGCCGATGCACTGACCCTCACCCGCCTGCGCCATGGCGACGATTCACCGCAGTGGCAGGAACGGCTGCAACAGACCGAGCGCATCGCTGCCATTACCGCCCAGGCCATCGATGCCCCCGGCGGCACCGATACCGCGCTGGCAGCGGACGTGGAGGCGGCCCTGCTGCAGGTCGGCTACCACGCCGAGGAAGCGGCCGCCGTCGCGCGCAGGCTGGCCACGCCCGGTGGCGAGGATGAAAGCACCTCGCGTACCGAGCTCAGCGCACGCCTGAAGGCACGTGCGCGCCTGGGCGAGCACGCTGGTACACCCACCGGCACCTCGCCTGCAACGCCCCGCAGCAGTGCCGAAGAAGCCGCCTACCAGCAACTGTCCACGCTCCCGTTCGGCAGCTGGTTCGACATCGATACCGGTGATGGCACGCTGCGACGCCAGCGCCTGTCCTGGTACAGCCTGCTCACCGGCCACGCCCTGTTCGTCAATCCGCGCGGGCAGAAGATCGCCGATACCGACCTTGATACGCTGGCCCGGCAGATCAGTGCCGGCCGCGCGCAGCTGGTCACCGAAGACAAGGGCCGGCTGGTCGACCGTGCCTGGGAAGCCAGCCTCGGTGCGCTGCGCGCACTGGCCACGGCTCGCGCACAGGAGACCCCCGCATGAAAGCCGTACCGCCGCAGGACACCCGCCGCGCGCCGCGCCGCCAGGTCTCGGACCTGGTGCCGGTTACCGACCAGATGCGCGAGTGCGTGGTCGGGCGCCTCGGCAATGTCTCCGAAACTGGCATGCTGATGCTGGCCAGCATGCCGCTGCGCGAGGATGCGCTGTACCAGCTGCGCTTTCCCTTGCCATTGGGTGATGGCCGCCAGCAGGCCATCGACGTAGGCGTGCATCTGCTGTGGAGCGAGCCCGCACACGTTCCCGGGCAGAGCTGGACCGGCTTCCGCTTCCTGACCCTGTCGCGCGAACATCGGCAGCTGCTGCGGCAGTGGGTGGGCGAAGACAGCGACGAGGGACCGGTTTCGACGGCCTGAGTGCCGGTTCCGGCACAGCGGTTTTTCGCGGTATGCGGCAGAATCTAGGGCCGTTTTCCGTGTCGAGCCACCGCAATGATCCAGCAAGACCCCGGCGCCCTGTATTCCGACCACCTGGCCGTGCTGTGCCGACGCGCCGAACAGGCGCTGGCCCGCGGCGGCTTCGACCATCTGGTGGTGCCCAGCGGCACCCTGCACTACCAGGTGTTCGACGACCGCGACTACCCGTATGCGGTCAACCCGCAGTTCAAGGCCTGGCTGCCGCTGACCCGCGTGCCCAACAGCTGGATCGTGTTCACCCCGGGCAAGCGCCCGGCAGTGATCTTCCACCAGCCCTTCGACTACTGGCACGTGGTGCCGGACGCCCCCAGCGGCTGGTGGGTGGAGCACTTCGACATCCACATCATCCGCAAGCCGGACGAAGCACTGGCCCTGCTGCCGGCCGACCCGTCGCGCTGCGCGATCCTCGGCGAGCCGCAGAGCGCGCTGGGCAGCTACGTGCCGAACAACCCCGCGCCGGTGGTGAACTACCTGGAATGGCACCGCGGCAGCAAGACGCTGTATGAAATCGCACTGATGCGCCAGGCGCAGGTGCTGGGCGTGCGCGGCCACCGCGCCGCCGAGGCCGCGTTCCGCAACGGTGCCGACGAATTCAGCATCCACATGGCGTACTGCCAGGCGGTGGGCCAGGATGCCAACGAGCTGCCGTACGGCAACATCGTGGCGTTGAACGAACACGCCGCCGTGCTGCACTACACCGAGCTGGGTCGCAAGGCACCGCAACCGCTGCGCAGCTTCCTGATCGATGCCGGTGCCAGCGCGCACGGCTACGCCAGTGACATCACCCGCACCTACGCCGCCCAGGGCCACGACGAATTCGCCGCGATGATCGCCGCCGTCGACGCCGCCCAGCAGCAGATGTGCGCGGCGGTGCGCCCGGGCTTCGACTACAAGCAGCTGCACGTGGACGCGCATCTTTCGCTGATGGGCGTGCTGAAGGACTTCGGCGTGATCAAGGTCTCGCCGCAGACCGCGCTGGATACCGGCGTCAGCGCCGCGTTCTTCCCGCACGGCATCGGCCACCTGATCGGCCTGCAGGTGCACGACGTGGCCGGCTTCGCGGCCAGCGACGAAGGCGGCCGCATCGAACGCCCGGCCGGCCACCCGTACCTGCGCCTGACCCGCGTGCTGGAACCGGGCATGGTGGTGACCATCGAACCGGGCCTGTACTTCATCGACATGCTGTTGAACGAAGTGAAGGACGCCGGCCATGGTGATGCGATCAACTGGGACCGTGTGGACTTCTTCCGTCCGTATGGCGGCATCCGCATCGAAGACGAAGTGCTGTGCACTGAGGGCGAGGCGGACAACCTGACGCGGCCGGCGTTTGCGGCGGCGAACGGCTGAGCCCCTCGTGGTTTGACGCTGAAATCAAAAGCCGCGCTTGGCCGGGCGGGGTGGGTGGTCAGGACGCGCCGTAAACCCATCCATGGGGGCTCGATGGCGCCATCCATGGCGCCAACGGTCCTGCCCGCCCACCCCGCCCGGCCTTTGACAGTTTCCTGCGCGCGTCCAACCACGGAAAAGAAAAAGAAAAGCAGAAGCGGGTCACTCGCTGCGCTCGCTCTGTGTCGACCAAGGTCGACACCTACCAACAGCCGCAATTGCCAGTAGATCCACGCCATGCGTGGATGATTCATTCGATGTCTGACAGATGTGCCGACCAACGGTCGGCACCCACCAACAGCCGCGTGAACCTGTCGAAGGCGGGGTACTGTTGGGTTTGCGGGGTGTGAGCCGCATGGATGCGGCGACCAAGCCTACAAGGACGTACTTGCGGCGGCCCCGCAAACCCACAGTACCCCGCCATCCCACGGAATGCCGCTGTTGCGGTTGCTGTTGCTGTGGCCTCTGCAGGTGCAGGGCTGCAAGCCCTGCAGAACACCCCTTACCCCGCCATCACCGCTTCGATCTCGTCGGCGCTGTGCGCCAGGCCTTCGGTCAGCACGCGATGGCCATCGTCGGTGATCAGCACGTCATCCTCGGTGCGGATACCGATACCGCGCCAGCGCGGCTCCACCGTCGTGTCATCCACGCCGATGTACAACCCAGGCTCGATGGTGAACGCCATGCCCGGCTCCAGCAGACGCGAGTCACCGGCCAAGCGGTAGTCGCCCACGTCGTGCACGTCCATGCCGATCCAGTGCCCGGTCTTGTGCCGGTAGAAGCGCTGGTACAGGCCCTCGGACAGGTTCTTTTCCAGCGTGCCCTTCAGCAGGCCCAGCCGCAGCAGGCCCTCGGTCAAGGTCTGCACTGCGGCCAGATGGCCGGCCTCGTAGGGCACGCCCGGCCTGGCCTGGGCCAGCGCCGCCGCCTGCGCATCGCCGACCAGGTCGTGCAGCGCGCGCTGCTCGGCACTGAAGCGGCCGTTCACCGGGAAGGTGCGGGTGATGTCGCTGGCGTAGCCGCGGTACTCGGCACCGGCATCGATCAGCACCAGCTCGCCATCGCGCGACCGCGCGTTGTTGTCGCGGTAATGCAGGATGCAAGCATTGCGGCCGGCGCCGACGATGCTGCAGTACGCGGGCACCGCATCATTGGCGCGGAACACGCGTTCCAGCTCGGCCTGTAGTTCGTACTCGTGGATGCCGGCCCTGGCGGCCTTCATCGCCGCCAGATGCGCACGCACGCTGATCTGTGCGGCGTGGTGCATCAGTGCCACTTCGGCGCCGGACTTGAACAGACGCTGCTCGTGCAGCAGGTGGCCCAGCTCCAGGAACTCATGTGGCGGCTGCGCACCGTGGCGTACCTGCGAACGCACGCGGTTGACCCAGCCGATCAGCTTCAGGTCGAAGTCGGCGTCGCGACCGAAGTGGTAGTAGACGCGCGAACGGCCTTCCAACAGGCCCGGCAGGATGTCGTCCAGATCATCGATCGGGTACGCATCGTCCATTCCGTACTGCGCCACCGCGCCTTCCTGGCCGGCACGGCTGCCGTCCCAGGCTTCGCGCTCGGCATCACGTTCGCGGCAGAACAGGATGGCCTCGCCGTGGCGCCGGCCCGGGATCAGCACCAATACCGCCTCCGGCTCCGGAAAACCGCTCAGGTACTGGAAGTCCGAGTCCTGGCGGAACGGGTAATGGGTATCGAGGCTGCGCACCTTCTCGGCCGCGGCCGGCAGCACCAGGATCGCGTCCTCGCCGGCCATGTCCATCAGCTGGCGGCGACGACGCTTGTATTCGCCGGCCGCAATGCCGGTGCGCTGCTTGATGTCCATCAGTTCAGGCGCTGGCGGTGGCGCGAGGCCAGCACCACGTCGCCGTGCAGCAGCAGCACCGCCACGCGGATGAATTCCTCGATCTCCGACAGCGCTTCGTCGTCATCATCGCCGCCGGCCTCGAAATCCTCGCTGGAGGCGCGTGCCAGGCTGGCCATGTCGGTCAGCGCTTCTTCACCCTCTTCGGACAGGGCCGGGCGACGGCCGCCGCTGCCCAGGCCGAAACCACCCAGGAAGGAACGGGTCCAGCTGAACATGGCATCGGCCTGTGCGGACACCTCGTCGGTGTCAGCCAGCAACAGCTCGAAGGCGAAGTCACGGTCTTCCAGCTGCTTGATGGTGGCCTGCAGCAGCTGCCCCAGCACGCTGTCGGCGGCCACCGGCGGCAGGTTGTCGTCGGCCAGCACGCGCGCCGGCCAGTCGTTGCCGGGGGCACCGCCGGCGGCCAGCCAGCCACACAGCGCACCATGCAGCTCGGCAGCGGTGGCGCCCAGGCCCAGCTCCTGGCTGGCGCGGGTAACGTCGTCGACGGAGGGAAGTTCGGTCATCGTGCGGCTCGTTCGGAAAGGAAACCCGGAGCGCGCACGCGCGCGCCCGTGAGACCCCGTAGTGTAGCAACCCGGCGGCATCCTCCCGGTAGCCCTCCGGCCTTGCTGCGACAGCGCTTGACCGCCCTTGCCCGGCTTGCCTATCGTGCCTGCATGGAACCCGCCAACCCCCTTGCCCAGCTGCAGGACTTCGCCGCCCGCGTGGAAGCGTTGCTTGAACGCAACCAGCGCCTGGCCGAGGAGAACCGCAGCCTGCGCCACCAGCAGGAGCAGCTGGTGGCCGAGCGTTCGACGCTGCTGGCCAAGAACGAACAGGCGCGCTCGCGGGTGGAAGCAATGATCAGCCGGCTCAAATCCCTGGAGCAGCACACATGAGCGCCGAACCGGTCAGTGTCCGCATCCTCGATCGTGAATACACCGTGGGCGTCGGCGGCGATGAACGCGACAGCCTGATGGCGGCTGCGCGCCTGCTCGATGCGCGCATGCGCGAGATCCGCGGCAGCAACCGCATGGCCGCCGTGGACCGTGTCGCCGTGCTGGCCGCGCTGAACCTGGCCCACGAACTGCAGCTGCTGCGCGACGAGAACGCCCGCCAGGCCGTGGCCCTGCAGCAGACGCTGGCGGACCTGAACCGGCGGCTGGACCGCGCCATCGACGGCGGCGCCTGAAGACCGTGCACAACGCGTCTTCTCATATCTGAATTGGCACGTACTGTTGCCGACGAACGGCCTATCCAGATCCGGCGCGCTGGCTATAATGGCCACGCGTTCTCTGCGGTACTCGACGGCATGTGCAAACATTCGCCTTGTCCCTTAAGAACGACACCGGGAGCGCGACAGCGCCGGGAGTGCAGGTCCGCCTTGTAGCGGGAAGCCCGATGGTTCTCCAGCGTTCCCACTTGAGCCCCCGGGTTCAAGGTCGTTTCGCATGCATCGACATTGCGGAGAATGCAATATTCCAGCAAGGGCGGCGTCTTCGGGCGTCGCCCTTGTTCTTTCCGGCACAATGACGGCTGTTCCCCCGCCGCACGCTGCCATGACCGACCCGCGCCAGGCCCTGCGCCACGACCTGCGGCAACGCCGCCGCGACCTTTCCGCCGCTGAGCGCATCGACGCCGCCGAATCGCTTGCCGATGCCCTGCTCGCCCTGCCGTTCGCCCCGCGCGAAGGCGCCGTGGCCGGCTACTGGGCGCTGGATGGCGAGATCGCCCTGCACCGCTGGCAGTTGCAGTTGCCCGAAGGCCTCACCTACTGCCTGCCGGTGCTGGCCGGCGACGTGCTGCGCTTCGCGCCGTGGCGGCCGGGGCAGCCGCTGACCAGCAACCGTTACGGCATTCCCGAGCCGGACGTAGCGCTGGAAGACACCCTGGAACCAGCACAGATGGCGCTGGTGGTGGCCCCGCTGGTGGGTTTCGACACGCAGTGCCGGCGGCTGGGCATGGGGGGCGGCTGGTATGATCGCAGCTTCGCCTTCCGCCACGACCGGCCGGCGCCGCCCTGGCTGGTCGGTGCTGCGTTCGCGGTGCAGCAGGTCGAGTCCTTGCCGGTGGCGTCGTGGGACGTGCCCGTGGATGCGATCTGCACCGAAGACGGCACCCTGTTCCCCTCCGCTGCCCCCGTGAACGCATGACCGCCCGCAAGCGCTACTGGCTGATGAAGTCCGAACCGGACGCCTTCTCCATCGATGACCTGGCCAAGGTCAAGGTCGAACCCTGGAACGGGGTGCGCAATTACCAGGCGCGCAACTTCATGCGCGATGGCATGCAGGTGGGCGACGGCATCCTGTTCTACCACTCCAATACCAAGGTGCCGGGCATCGTCGGCCTGGCCACGGTGGCCAGCACGGCCTATCCGGACGACACCCAGTTCGATCCAAAATCCGACTACTACGACCCCAAGAGCACGCGCGAGAACCCGCGCTGGATGCTGGTGGACGTGGCCTTCGACCGCAAGCTCAAGCAGGTGATCGCGCTGGACGAGATCAAGCTGCACGCCGAAGAGCTCGGTGAAGGCTTCCCGCTGGTTGCCAAGGGCAACCGCCTGTCGGTGTTCCCGGTGACCGCCGCGCAGTGGAAGCTGCTGCTGTCGCTGGAAAAGAAATCCTGATTCCCTGCCTGAGAGTTCTCCCATGTCCGAAGCCAAGCGCCTGGCCGCCGAGAAAGCCATCGAGTACGTTGAAGACGGCATGATCGTCGGTGTCGGCACCGGTTCCACCGTGGCCTATTTCATCGATGCCCTGGCCCGCATCCAGCACCGCATCAAGGGCGCCGTGTCCAGCTCCGAGCAGAGCACCGCGCGCCTGAAGCAGCACGGCATCGAAGTGATCGAGCTGAACCACAGCGGCAACCTGTCGCTGTACGTGGACGGCGCGGATGAGTGCGATCCGAACAAGTGCCTGATCAAGGGCGGTGGCGCCGCGCTGACCCGCGAGAAGATCATCGCCGAGGCCAGCGAGCGCTTCATCTGCATCGTCGACCCGAGCAAGCAGGTGCCGATACTCGGCAAATTCCCGCTGCCGGTGGAAGTGATCCCGATGGCGCGCAGCCTGATCGCCCGCCAGATCCGCGACATGACCGGCGGCCAGCCGACCTGGCGCGAAGGCGTGGTGACCGACAATGGCAACCAGATCCTGGACATCCACAACCTGCAGATCACCGATCCGGAAAAGCTGGAGCGCGAGCTCAACCAGTTGCCGGGCGTGGTCTGCGTCGGCCTGTTCGCCCGCCGTCGCGCCGATGTGGTGATCGTCGGCGGCGAACCGCCGGTCGTGCTCTGACCCTTCCGAAGGATCCTGACGATGTCGCTGTTGCGTTCGCTGCTGATGCTTCCATTGCTGGCGCTGGCCGGCTGCGCCACCGATGCGGCCCGCCATTGGGTCGAGCTGGATGGCGCCCGCTACCAGGTCGAGCTGGCTACCAATGACGAGACCCGCGCGCGCGGGCTGATGTTCCGCGACCAGATGGCGGCCGACCACGGCATGCTGTTCATCCACGACCGCGAGGAAATGCAGGCGTACTGGATGAAGAACACCAGGATCGCGCTGGACATCCTGTACTTCGACAACGAGCGCAGGCTGGTCAGCCAGCAGCGCGACGTGCCGCCGTGCTCGGCCGGCGACATGTGCCCGCCCTACCCCAGCGGCGGCCCGGCGCGGTACGTTCTGGAACTCAACGCCGGCCAGGCCGAGAAGCTGCAGTTGAAGGACGGTACGGAGCTGAAATTCGGCCCGGGCATCGAAAAGTAAGGTACGGCCGGGCCGCCCCCGCCCCCCGCCGAAACCAAGGCCGAAGCGACAGCAAAAGCACGTATTCCGTGGGTTGGCGAGGTGGGTCCGGCTG
>NZ_CVIW01000014.1:0-71694 GCF_001499715.1 Stenotrophomonas thermophila
TTTCGTCGCACATGAAGAACAGGGCCGGCAGCACGCGTCGGCGCGGCAGGTGCTGGAGCAGCGGGGCCAGGCTGGCGCCCATCAGCAGGTGGCGGCTGTTGACCAGCGCGGTGATGGCCACGATCAGCGCGATGTGCGGTGGCGAGGTCCACAGTTCGACGGCGGCGAACTCCGAGCCGCCAGCGAAGTTGAGACCGGTCATCAGCGGTACTTCCAGTGCGCTCAGGCCCTTCTGGGCCGCCTGCGCACCGAGCACCAGGGCAAACGGAATGAAGCCGATCATCACCGGCACGGCGGCGCGCAGGCCACGCAGGAATTCGGCACGCGGGGCGGTATCGCAGGTGGCGGGCGGGGGGAGGTTGGTACGGGCGTCCATGGAACGGCACAACAAGGTGGGGGCGGCCCATGCTAGCGGTCCAATCACGAAATCGGGTTGCGTTGATGCCACTTGATTCTGGATGATTGATATTTCATGCGGCCAGAAGCGAAAAGGGTGAAATCCCATGCAGTACCAGCTCGACAACCTCGATCGGCGCATCCTCGACGCCCTGCAGCGCGACGGTCGCCTGCAGAACCTGGAGCTGGCTCGCCTGGTCGGGCTGTCGCCGTCGGCCTGTCTGCGCCGGGTGCGGTTGCTGGAGGAGGGCGGCTACATCGACCGCTATGTGGCCTTGTTGAACGAGGCCAAGGTGGGCCGTGGCTTCACGGTGTTCGTGCGGGTGTGGCTGCGGGGGCAGGACGAGGACACCACCAATCACTTCATCAACAGCATCAAGTCGTTCCCGGAAGTGCTGGAATGCCATCTGATGGCCGGTGACTGCGATTTCCTGCTGCGGGTGGCGGTGGCGGACCTTGATGCCTACCGGCAGTTCCAGATGCAGCATCTGAACCGGATCGCCGGGGTGCAGAACACCAAGACGGAGATTCCGATGCAGCGGATCAAGCAGACGACCCAGCTGCCGCTTTGAGGGATGGGGTTGCGGCCGGGTTGCACCCGACACCCGCAGGTAGGGCCGGCCGCTGGCCGGCAACCTCAACAGCAACAGCAACAGCGGGCCTGTTGAGGGATGGCGAGGTGGGTCCGGTTGCGGGGGCCGCTGCAAGTACGTCCATGTAAGCTCGGTCGCCGCATCCATGCGGCTCACGCCCCCGCAACCGGACCCACCCCGCCTTCGACAGATTTCCACGATCTGGTGGAACGGCATGAACTGCTCCTGGTGGGTGTCGACCTTGGTCGACACGTTTGGGCCGGCACGGGGTCGGATCCCGTTGCTTCGCAACGGGCTCTGACCCCAGGGGCAGATGATCATGTCTGTTCGATTCATTGATTCCTGATGCATGACTGGCTCCACGGAGTCTGCCTCGACGTCGGCCGTGGGCAGCGGTCATCGCAATGACATGTGACCCCGGTACGGTTTGAGCCCGCTTGTGGGTCGCGCGCGGGCCGGGGTTCCGGTCTTGGCGCGCGTCCACTGCAGCTGCTGTCGCTGCCGAGGGTCATGTGTTCTACGTCAGGGGGCTGAATGGACACCATGCGGTCAGAACTTGGAAGGTGGCCATCGCCGCATGGCTGCTGCTGTCCTTTGCCGCTGCCGCGCAGGACGCTGTTCATGCCTACGACATCCCTGCGCAGCCGCTGGAACAGGCGGTCGAGCGCTTCAGCGTCATCAGTGGGTGGTCGGTGATGTACCCGGGTGACCTGGCCGCCGGCCGCAGCAGCCATGCGCTGCGCGGCAGCCTGGCGCCGCTGCCTGCGTTGCAGGTGCTGCTGCAGGACTCCGGTATCGAGGCCGAGGTGATCGGCGAGCAGCGCGTGGTGCTGCGCCGGGGCGCGCCCTCGGCAGCCGAACCCGGTGTTGGCGCCCAACTTCCCGAGGCCGAGCGTCGGCGTCGCTACGGCGGCCTGCAGCAGCGGCTGCGTGCGGCGTTCTGTGACGACCCGGAGATCGCGCCCGGCCGCTATGCCGCGACGCTGCGCTTCCGCATCGACGGCGCGGGCCAGGTGAGCGAGCCCGAGCTGCTGTCAGGCAGTGGCAGCGCCCGCCGCGATGCGCGCCTGCTGCAGGCGCTGCAGGGCCTGGTGCTGGCGCCCGATGCCGCTGCGCTGCCGCAGCCGGTAACGCTGCAGATCCGACCTTCCGGCACCGACCACGACTGTGGCCGGCGCGCGCCCCTTCCATGACTTCAAGGATTCGAACATGAGCAACGGTACGGCTGGGGCAGTTGACCTGATGGACCACCTTCTGGGTGCCTACGATGAGCTGAAGCGCCGGCTGGTGCGCAAGCTGGGCTCGGAGGAGCTGGCCGGCGACGCGCTGCAGGACACGTGGATGCGCCTGAGCGCGCGGCGTGACCGCCTGGATGCCGTGCAGAACCCCGCGGCCTACCTGCTGCGCATGGCAATGAATACCGTGATCGACCGCCAACGTGCTGACCACCGCCTGCTGAGCCTGGAGGAGGTGGATACGCTGATGGACATGGCCGACCCTGCACCCGGCCCGGCGCAGGCGGCCGAACTGGACTTTGCGCTGGAAGACATGGTCGGCCTGCTGCAGCGCATGCCCGAGCGCCGTCGCCGCATCCTGCTGGCGATCCGCGTCGATGGCCTGCAGCAGCGCGACGTGGCCGACCACCTCGGTGTGTCGCTGCGGCTGGTGCAGCGTGAGCTGAAGGCGGCCCAGGACTACCTGGCCGAGCGCAGCGGGCAGGGGCGCCAGGTGCGGTTCTGAACGGCGGCATCCGTCTACACTTTGACGCCGAGCAGAACCCCGCAGCGTGCGGGTCCGGCATGAGCCCCCATGGATTCTGACGATCGCCCGCAACGCCCGCTGGATGCCGTCGAGCGTCAGGCGCACGCGTGGGTGGTGCGGCTGACCTCGGGCGAGGCGACCGCTGCCGACGGGCGCAGGTTCCGTGCGTGGTGCGAGTCGGATCCGCGTCATCGTGAGGCGTTCGGCCGTGCGCGCCGGCAATGGGAGCAGGTACGGCTGGCCGGCGAGCAGCTGCCCGCCGCCCCCCGCCAACCGGTGGCGCCGACGCCGGCCCAGCGCTGGAGCCGGCGCGCCTTCCTGAGCGCGGCGATTGCCGCCCCGGCCAGCCTGGTGGTGGTGGCGGCGATCCGCCCGCCGCTGGGATTGTGGCCCTCGGTGACGGCGATGACGGCCGATTTCCACACCGGCACCGGTGAGCGACTGCAGATCGCGCCCTCGCCGCAACTGAAGATCGAACTGGATACGCAGAGCAGCCTGCGCCGCCGCGCGGACGCGCAGGGCGAAGGCTTCGAGCTGATGCAGGGCCAGGCCGCGATCGAAACTGGGGCTGGCCTGCGCCTGGCGCTGTTCGCGGGCCCTGGTTGCGTGATTGCCGATGAAGGCGCGGTGCGCCTGGATGTGCGCAACACCCACGGCCAGGTACGGGTGACCTGCCTGCAGGGCAGCGCCCGCATCGAGCATCCGCAGGGCCGGCTGCAGCTACAGGCGGGTCAGCAGACCCAGTACGACGAGCGCCTCAGCGGCGTGGTGGCCGAGGCCGTGGCCTCGGAAGTGAGTGCCTGGACGGAGGGCATGCTGGTGTTCCGCCGCGCACCGCTGCGTGAGGTGGTGGACGAGATCAACCGCTACCGCCGCGGCAAGGTGCTGCTGGGAGAATCGGCGTTGGCGCGCGCGCCGGTCAGCGGTCGCTTCCGTATTGATGATCCGGACGCGGCACTGGAGCAGCTGCGACTGACGATGTCGCTGGATCTGCGTCGCTTTCCGGGTGGCATTGCCGTCCTTGGATAGATGAAGACGCTGGCCGTGCGCGCCGCGCAGGGCTGTTGCAAGCGAGGAGAGGCCAAGGATGCGCAACGAGACCATCGGTGTGCTGGATCTGCGTCGCAATCTGTCGGCGCTGCTGGAAACCACGCAGCGACGGCCATTGATGGTGCATCGCTATGGCTCACCTTGGGTGTGCGTGGTGTCCGATGCGCAGTGGCAGCAACAGGCGGTGCTGCTGGACTTTGATCCGCAGTCGCACCCGCTGGCGATGCTGCTGCGGCTGCAGCAGCAGGAGATGCCTTTGGTCGAATCCGGGGCGCTGCCGCCTGCGGTGCTCGCACGCGCACTGCTGTTGGCGGGCATGCATGGCATCGACGATCTCACGCAGCTGCATGAGCAGGTACTGCATCATCGGCTCTGGCACTGGTTCGTGGCGGGCGCCCATGGGGTGATGGAGGGCTGGCAGCTGCCCGCACTGCGCGTTGCGCTGGCGTCATGGTGCGATGACGTGGACATGACCGATGCACTGGTCGCATTCGCTGCCCGCAGCGACGTGGCGGTACTGGCCCGCCGTTGTGGGGGTGACGCACCGCGGCTGCAGCGCGAAGCCTGCAGGCGGATGACGCTGCGATGACGTTGCCGATGAAGCGCCACCCCGTGCACAGAGTTGCATTCGCGGTGTCGCTTCACCTGCCTTGCTGACGTCTTCTCCAGAGTACGACGCACCACGCGTCGTGGAGCACGGGCGGCGCAGATGGAAGACAGTCGCAGGATCAGCATGCTGGAGCTGGATCGCCACCTGAGCCAGTCGCTGGAGCAGGCACGGCACACGCCCCTGAACGTACAGCGCTATGGGCGCTCGTGGGTCTGGGTGCTGTCCAGTGACGCCTGGGCGGATGCGGCGCGCTGGGCGGCACTGGACAGCAGTGCGCATCCACTGGCGGCACTTCGAAAGGCCCTCGACCTGCGGCTGTGGCCCTGGCCCGACGCGGCCATCAGCGCGCTGCCGCTTGGCGCAGCCGATGCGCGACTGCTGCAACGTGCGGCCCTGCTGGTGATCGTGCGTGATCTCAACACTGCGCAGCGCGTGTACGACGACCTGCGCTACCACCAGGCCTACCGCATGTTCATCGGCCTCGACCACGGCACCGCGTGGTCGCCGACGCAGTGCGTGCGCCTGCTGCAGGCGTGCGTGCATCCGTTGTTGCGCGAGTGCATCGACCAGACACTGGCCAGCGTGCCGCCACACCTGCTCGAGGCGGCACGCGTGCCGGCTGCACGTGCGCCCGCACAGGCAACCGCGCAGCGAATCGCAGGCGGATGTTTATCGTACTGACACATGCACCGCTGACCATGGTGCAGCGGTCTCTTCCAGGATGACGAGGGCGGAACAATGGCAAGGCAGGCAGGTGGTTGCAGGGCTCGGCAGCAGGGCTTCAGCCTGATCGAGATCATGGTGGTGGTGGTGATCATTGGCATCCTTGCCGCGCTGATCGTGCCGCGGTTGATGGACCGTCCGGACCAGGCGCGCGTGGTGGCAGCGCGCCAGGACATTGCCGCATTGATGCAGGCCTTGAAGCTGTTCAAGCTGGACAACGGTCGCTATCCCAGTGCCGGGCAGGGCCTGCAGGCGCTGGTGAAGCCGCCGCAGGGCAGCGGTGCGTTGCCGGTGACGCCGTATCTGGATCGCCTGCCGAATGACCCGTGGGGCCATCCGTACCAGTACCAGGTTCCAGGCACTCATGGCGACATCGATGTGTTCTCGCTGGGTGCGGACAGCAAGCCCGGTGGCGACGCCGGGAATGCGGACATCGGTTCCTGGCAGCTGTGAGGCAGGCCGATGCCAGCCCGGATGCGTTCTGTTTCGAGTGTCCGCCAACGTGGCATGGCGGTGATCGTCGCCCTGCTGGT
Organism: Stenotrophomonas thermophila; assembly: GCF_001499715.1. Classification (NCBI taxonomy): domain Bacteria; kingdom Pseudomonadati; phylum Pseudomonadota; class Gammaproteobacteria; order Lysobacterales; family Lysobacteraceae; genus Stenotrophomonas; species Stenotrophomonas thermophila. Next base: position 5,667 of record NZ_CVIW01000014.1, read on the forward strand.
GGTGGCACTGGTGGCGGTGATTGCCACCGCACTGCTGACCCGGCAGTCGGCCCAGCTGCGTGCGCTGCGTGGCGACCAGCTGCGCGTACAGGTACGCATGGCGGTGGACGCAACGCTGGAGCGTGCGGCACAGCAGCTGCGTGAGGATGTAAAGGAACAGCTGACCACGGTGCGCAGCGGGCGCTGGGCGCGCCCATTGGAGCTGCAGGCGCCGTTGCCGGTGCAACTGCAGCTGGTCGATGCCCAGTCGATGTTCAACCTGCGCAATCTTCTTGCGCATGGCAGGCCGGACCCCGAGGCGCGGCGCGCGTTCATCGCGTTGTGTGCCGGGCAGGGGCTGGGACAGGGCGCCTGCGCATCCGCCGCCGACCACATCCAGACGCGCCTGCGCGATGGCGACATGCAGGCGCAGGCGCCGCTGCCGCGCGAATCACTGATCGAACAGGCCTTGCCTGGCGCCGATCCGGTGGCGTTGCAGGCGCTGGCGCGGCGCACCGTGGTGTTGCCGGCGCAGACCCTGGTCAACGCAAACACCAGCGACCTGCGCGTTCTGCAGGCGGTGACGCCTGCGGTCGAGCCGCCACGGCTGCAGGCGCTGCTCGGTGAGCGCGATGCTGGCCATTGGCTGCTCAATCGCGGCGACATCGCCAACCGACTCCAACTGAGCAACGAACAGATGGCCGTGCTTCCGCTGGGTATCCATAGCGAGTGGTTCCTGGCCGTCGGCCGGGTGCAGGCCGACGGCAGCGCGGTTGATTTCCGCGCGCTGCTCTGGCGCGAGTACCGCGACGACGGGGTGCGTGTACAACGGGTGTGGACGAGGATCGGCGCATGACCGTGCAGCTTCGGGTGCGCCTGCCGGCGCTGGCGCATCTGGGCGCTGACAGCGCGGTGCACTGGGCGCAGCTGCACAAGGGCGAGGTGCTCGCCCACGGCCGCGACACGCTGGCGGCGCTGGGCCTGCGGCATCCGCGGGCCACGGTGCATGCCTGCCTTGATCCGAACGACCTGATCCTGCTGGAACTGCAGCTGCCGCCGCTGTCCGGGCGCCGCCTGCACGCGGCGTTGCAGGGCGAGGTGGAGGCGATGCTGCTGGATGATCTGCAGGAGGTGGCGCTGGCCCACGGTGCGCAGGCGGCAGACGGTACGGTTCCGGTGGCCTGGCTCGGCCAGCAGGCCATTACGCAGGCGCAGCAGCTGCTGGCCTCGTGCGCGCTGCAGCTGCAGGCGTTGTATCCGACGCCACTGCTGCTGCCTTGGCAGGACCGCCACGCCACGCTGCAGGTCAGCGGCGAGCATCTGCTGGTGCGCAGCGGGCGCGATCGGGGACTTGTCCAATGGTATGGCGGACGTGATGCGTCTGCGGTGATGCAGGCGTTGGCCACCCGCCTGCAACAGGCCGGCGTGCAGGCCGTGCAATGGATCGACAGCGTACCGCCGGCGTGGCCGCGCAGCCTGCCGGCCACCGCCGTCGCGCATGAACGGCAGGCCTGTGGCCCCTTGCCGGGTTGGTCATTGCCGCTGTCCGGCGCAGGCCGTCAAGCGCCGCGACTGGCGATCGGCCTGGCACTGGCGGCGGTGCTGTTGGCCGCACTTGGGCTGCAGTGGCAGGTCTCGCGTTGGCGGATCGAGGGTGAGGCGCTGCAGCAGGACATGGCACGGCAGTTCAGCGCACGCTTCCCGGAGATCACCGATGTGGTGGACCCGGTGTTGCAGGCAAGGCGAGCGCTTGCGGTTCCGCCGCCAGCGCCGCCGTTGCCGGCGCTGCAGCGTCAGGTCGCCAGCACGCTGCACGCGGTTCCGGAGCTGGCGGGGCAGGTGCACAGCCTGCACTACCAACCCGGGCAGGTGTACCTGGAGCTGGACGCTGATGCTCGGGCATTGGCCGACGATCCACAGCGGCTTGAGCGCTGGCAGCAAGCGGTGCAGGCGCAGGGGCTGCAGCTGGTGCGCGATGCCGGTGGACGCCTGCGGGTGAGCGGAGCGGGACAGTGACGACGCGAACCTTGCGGCTGAGCGAGGGGCTGGCGGGCGTGCAGCAGCGCTGGCAACGCCTGCCACCGCGCGACCGGCTGATGCTGTGGGTGATGGCGGTGGCGCTGCTGGTGGCGGGCCTGTGGTCGTTATGGCTGGAGCCCTTGCTGAAGCAGCGCACGCACTGGCAGGCCGAACTCCCACGGCTGCAGGCGCAGCAGCGCGCACTGGCACCGCTGCTGCACGCCCGTGAGCGCCAGCAGCTGGCGCAGGGCCAGCATCCGACCCTGGCCGGACTGCGTGACCAGATCAAGGCCGCCGGTCTGGCTGGCGGCCTGCATATCGAAGCGCGCGACGGGCGCTGGCACCTGCAGGTACGGGCCGTACCTGCCGATGCGCTATGGAACTGGCTGCTGCCGCTGCTGGCCGACCCGGCCATCGAGCTGCAGCAGCTGCAATTGACACGCACAGGGGATGCGAACATGCCGGCGGCACGGATTTCAGGACACATCGTGATGGTGGCCCCTGCGGGTGCCCATCCATGAGGGCGATGCGCAGCCTTGCCTGCAGTGCCGCATTGGCCCTGATCGTGGGGGTGGCCCACATGCCGGCGCCGGTGGCGGCGCAGGACACAGGCGATGAGCCGGTGCAGCTGAACCTGGTGGACACCGATATTGGTGGCGTGTTGCGCATGGCAGCGCGCTTCACCGGTCGCCAGTTCCTGGTCGATCCGCGGGTGACCGGCAAGATGACGGTGGTCTCCGACGGCCCGGTCAGCCGCACCCAGGCCTATCAGCTGCTGCTCGGGGCGTTGCGCATGCGCGGCTTTGCGGTGGTCGAGAACGGCGGCGTGAGCCGGGTGGTGCCGCAGGCCGACGCCAAGCTGCTTGGCGGCCGGGTGGGCGCCGGTGGTGCAGGGGGCGAGATCGCCACGCGCACCTTCCCTCTGCGCTACGAGAATGCTGCCGCGCTGGTGGCAGTGCTGCGGCCGATGATCAGTCCGGACAATCCGATCACTGCCAACCCCGGCAACAACACCCTGGTGATCACCGACTATGCCGACAACCTGGAGCGCATCGCGCGGGTTATCGCCAGCGTCGATACTCCGGCCGGCATGGACACCGATGTAGTGAAGTTGCAGCAGGGAATCGCTGTGGACGTCGCGGCGATGGTCGCGCCGCTGCTGGATGCGCAGGGCGCCGAGCCCAGCCAGAAGGTGGTGGTGATGGCCGACCCGCGCAGCAACAGTGTGCTGCTGCGTTCCAGCAGCCCCGGCCGCACCCGTCTGGCGCGGCAGCTGGTGGAGAAGCTGGACCGCGCCCAGGACGAGTCCGGCAACCTGCATGTGGTCTACCTGCGCAATGCCCAGGCCAATCAGCTCGCCGGCGTGCTGCGCGGCGTGGTTGCGGGGCAGAGCGATGCGCCGGCAGTGGGCAGCAATGAAGGCATCACGCCACTGCCTGGCGATGCAAGCCGTTCCGCACCGGCGCAGCCGTCGCAACCGCAGCAGGCCAAGACCGGAAGCAATGCGCTGGAATCGCAGCGGCTGGACCCGAGCCGGCGTGACCCGATCGATGCGGGAAGCACCGGCTTCAGCCAGAACGGCATCTCGGTGCAGGCGGACGTGGCCACCAACACGCTGCTGATCTCGGCGCCGGAGCCGGTGTACCGCAACCTGCGACGGGTGATCGACCAGCTCGACCAGCGCCGTGCACAGGTGCTGGTCGAGAGTCTGATCGTGGAGGTCAACCAGACCGATGCGGCCGAGCTGGGCGTGCAGTGGATGCTGGGCAATGGACGCACCTTTGGTGGCACCCACTTCGGTGGCGCCACCGGCGGCAGTGGACTCAATACCGGTGCCCGCACCACGCTGGACGTGCTGCCCCGGGATGGCCTGAAGATCGGCGTGATCGACGGCACCATCAACCTTCCAGGTGTCGGCCAGATCCTCAACATGAAAGCGCTGGCCAACGCACTGCAGAGCAAGGGCGGCGCCAACATCCTGTCCACGCCGAACCTGATGACGCTGGACAACGAGGCAGCCAGCATCATGGTCGGCCAGACCGTGCCGTTCGTCAGTGGCCGCTACGTGACCGATGGTGGCGGCGGCAGCAACAACCCGTTCCAGACCATCGTGCGCGAAGACGTGGGCCTGAAGCTGCGGGTGCGCCCACAGATTTCCGAGGGCGGTACGGTGAAGCTGGACATCTACCAGGAAGTCAGCAGCATCGACGCGCAGAGCGCGAACAGCACGGCCGGCATCATCACCAACAAGCGCGCACTCGATACCAGCGTGCTGCTGGACGATGGCCAGATCATGGTGCTCGGTGGCCTGCTGGAAGACAGCGTCAGCCATGGCCGTGATGCGGTGCCGGGGCTGGGGAAGATCCCGGTGCTGGGCGCCTTGTTCCGCAGCGACACGCGCAAGCGCGCCAAGACCAACCTGATGGTGTTCCTGCGCCCGCACGTGGTGCGCGACCCCGCCGCCGGCCAGCGCCTGACCCGCGACCGCTACGACTACATGCGCAACGCGCAGGCCAGCGCGCAGCCAGTACAGAGCTGGGCCTTGCCGGCGCTGTCGGCATCGCAGCTGCCACCGCAGGACCTGTCTGTACTCGGCCAGGGCAATGCGCGCGATGGCCGGGGCCAGCCGTTGCAGAACAGCAGCCTGGCCGCGTTGTATCCGTCCGGTGACGGCGATGCGCAGCTGGTGCAGTTCGCGCAGGGGCTCGACCCGGCGCGTGCCAGCCAGGGCGTGGCGCAGGTGCGTGCACTGGGCCTGCAGGCCTATGCCGAAGCGACGCCCGGCGAGAGCGGGCAACGCCTGCGCGTGCGATTGCCGCGCGATCCGGCGACGCTGGACCCTGCGCTGCAGCAGCTGCGCGGGCTGGGCTACACGCCGGAACTGGTGATCGGGCCGTGAGCGCTTCCGCGCCGCTGGCGTACGCCTGGGTGCGCAGCCATGGCGTGATGCTGTCCGAAGTTGGCGGCGAGCCCGTGTTGCTGGGCACCGCCGACACCGCAGCGTGGGCCGTGGCCGAGCTGCGCCGGCGGCATGGCCCGCTTCCGTTCCAGATGCTGGATGCGGCCGCCTGGCAGCAGCGCTTGGGCGAGCAGTACCGTGACGGCGGCGATGCCGCTGCCGTGGTGGGGGCCGCCGAAAGCGAAGTCGATCTGGATCGGCTGATGCAGGACATGCCGGAGGTCACCGATCTGCTGGATGCTCAGGACGATGCGCCGGTGATCCGCATGATCAACGCGCTGCTGGCACAGGCCGCACGCGATGGCGCCAGCGATCTGCATATCGAACCGTTCGAGACTCATTCGGTGGTGCGCTACCGCGTGGACGGCACCCTGCGCGACATGGTGCAGCCACGGCGCGCACTGCATGCGGCGCTGGTATCACGCATCAAGATCATGGCGCACCTGGACATTGCCGAGAAGCGCCTGCCGCAGGACGGGCGCATCGCCATCCGCGTGGGCGGGCGGCCGCTGGATATCCGTGTTTCAACGGTGCCAACCGGGCATGGCGAGCGCGCCGTGCTGCGATTGCTGGAAAAGGATGCCGGCCGCCTGCAGCTGCAGCGCCTGGGCATGGCCGATGACACCTTGGCCACATTCACCGGGCTGATCCGGCAGCCGCACGGGATCGTGCTGGTGACCGGGCCGACCGGCAGCGGCAAGACCACGTCGCTGTACGCCGCGCTGGGCCAGCTCGACAGCAGCACCAGCAACATCCTCACCGTGGAAGACCCGGTGGAGTACGACTTTGCCGGTATCGGCCAGATCCAGGTCAACGCGCGCATCGGCATGAGCTTTGGCACCGCCCTTCGCGCGATCCTGCGCCAGGATCCGGACACCATCATGATCGGTGAGATCCGCGACCTGGAGACCGCGCAGATCGCCGTGCAGTCGTCGCTGACCGGGCATGGCGTGCTGGCCTCGCTGCACACCAACGATGCGATCTCGGCGGTGACCCGCCTGGCCGATATGGGTGTAGAGCCGTTCCTGCTGGCGTCCTCGTTGCGCGGCGTGCTGGCGCAGCGGCTGGTGCGGCGGCTGTGCACGCAGTGCCGGCGCGCCGAGGTGGATGACGAGGGCCGCACTGTGTGGCGTGCGGTGGGCTGCGCAGCCTGCGCCAACAGCGGCTATCGGGGGCGAACCGGCATCCATGAACTGTTTGTGGTCGACGACCGCGTGCGCGCACTGATCCATGAAGGGCAGGGCGAGCCTGCGCTACGCGAGGCGGCCCGGCGGGCCGGCATGCGGACCCTGCGGCAGGACGGCCAGCGCTGGGTCGACAGCGGGGTAACCACGCTGGAAGAGATCCTGCGCGTCACCGGCGACGATTGAGGCCTGCATGGCACTGTTCGACTACCAAGCCGCCAACGCGCAGGGCCGCATCGAGAAGGGTCAGCTGGACGCCGACAACCCGCGCGGCGCACGCCAGCTGCTGCGCGGTCGCGGGCTGACACCCGTGCAGGTCAGCGCGGCTCGCGGTGCGGGCAGTGGCTGGGGCGCCCGCCGGTTGTCTGCCAGCGAGATGGCCTGGGCCACGCGCCAGCTGGCCAGCTTGCTGGCCGCCAGCCTGCCGTTGGAAGCAGCATTGAGTGCGGTGATTGAACAGGCCGAGCGCCCGCACGTGGCCCAGGCACTCACCGCCGTACGCGCCGACGTGCGTGCCGGCCAGCGCCTGACCGTTGCGCTGGCCGCGCGGCCGCGCGACTTCCCGCCGATCTATCGGGCGCTGGTGGGCGCAGGTGAAGACTCCGGTGACCTGGCGCGGGTGATGGAGCGCCTGGCCGACTACATCGAAGAACGTAATGCGCTGCAGGCCAAGGTACTGACCGCCTTCATCTATCCAGCGGCGATCAGCCTGGTATCGGTGGCGATCGTGATCTTCCTGCTCAGCTACGTGGTGCCGCAGGTGGTGACCGCGTTCGTGCAGGCGCGGCAGACGCTGCCGATGCTGACCCAGGTGATGCTGGCCGCCAGCGCGTTCGTGCGCAGCTGGGGCGTGTGGGTGGGGCTGGGCATCGCTGCGCTGGTGGTGGCATGGCGGTTGGCCCTGCGCAAGCCCGAGCTGCGCCTGCGATGGGACGCGATGCTGCTGCGGGTGCCGATGGTCGGGCGCTTCGTGCTGGGCGTGAACAGTGCGCGCTTCGCCTCGACATTGGCGATCCTGCTGGATGCTGGCGTGCCGCTGCTGCGTGCGCTTGAAGCTGCCCGGCAGACCCTGGGCAATGCGTTGCTGGCGCGTTGTGCAGATGATGTGTCCGCGCGGGTGCGCGAAGGTGCCGCGCTTGGCTCTGCGCTGAAGGTGCAGAAGGTGTATCCGCCGATCCTGGTGCACCTGGTGGCCAGTGGCGAGAAGACCGGTTCGCTGGCGCCTCTGCTGGATCGCGCCGCGCAGACGATCTCGCGCGAGATCGAGCGTCGCGCGATGGCACTGACTGCGTTGCTGGAGCCGACCATGATCCTGGTGATGGGTGGCGTGGTGCTGACGATCGTGCTGGCGGTGCTGATGCCGATCATGGAAATGAACCAGTTGGTGCAGTGATGCGCAACGCGCATCACGGCTAGAGTCGACTGTTAGTCGACTAGCGCGCAGCGCGCGTGCTTCGTACTGCTGCTGCGTGTGAAGAGCAGTCGACTAACAGTCGACTCTACCCAGTCGATTCGATCCAGCCGATCCCATCAAATCGATTCGATCCAGTCGATTCCATCGAATCGATCCCATCCAGTCGATCGGACGGCGTCGTTGGAATGTGGCATGGGCCGATTCTCCACACAATCCTCCACACCTTTTTTCGATCTTCCACAGGTTTCTTAAGCGGCCTGTCATCGGTGCGGACCAGCATGGACACGTCGCCGCAGAGTGGGCTGGGAGGCCCTCGGCGGCAGCAGGCGTGTAGTGACCGTTCCTCCCTTGGCGTTTCCCTTCGCAGTAAACCCTTCAGGAGAAGATCATGAACAAGTACAAGACCCTGGCCGCGCTGGTTGCTACCGCGCTGCTGGCCACTGCTGGTGCCGCTTCGGCCCAGACCGCCGTCACCGGCGGCGGCGCTTCGCTGCCGGCCGACCTGTACAAGGGCCAGGCCGACAGCATCCTGCCGGCCAACTTCAGCTATGCCGTGACCGGTTCGGGCACCGGCAAGAAGGCCTTCCTTGAAAACAATTCCAGCCTGTTCCAGGCCACCGGCACCGTGCATTTCGCCGGTAGCGACTCGGTGCTGAGCGGCACCGAGCTGAGCACCTACAACAGCACCTACAACGTGTCCGGCGACGCCAACCGCTATGGCGCACTGGTGCAGATCCCGTCGGTTGCCACCTCGGTCACCATTCCGTTCAACAAGGCCGGTTCGGCGGTTGACCTGTCGGTCACCCAGATCTGCGGCATCTTCTCCGGCAAGATCAACAACTGGAGCCAGCTCGCGGGCCTGGGCCGTACCGGCGCCATCCAGGTCGTCTACCGCGGCGAAAGCAGCGGCACCAGCGAACTGCTGACCCGCTTCCTGACCAGCGCCTGCCAGCCGGCTGACGTGTCGGGTACCAACCTGAAACTGACCAACGGCGTGCCGGCATTCTCGGTGCAGTCGACCTTCGCCAACCTGTTCACCAGCGTGCCGTCGAACTTCATCGCTGCCCCGGCCACCGGTGGCACCGCGCTGTACAACGCCGTCTATGCCGTTGACGGCCGCGTCGGTTATGTCGGTCCGGACGTGATCCCGAGCCTGACCGATGCCACCAAGATCGCCAAGGTCAAGGGCTTCTCGCCGGATGAAGTGAGTGTGCAGGCCACGCTGGAAACCGCTGCGCCGCCGACCGGTGCCGCCGCCGAGAACCCGGCGAACTGGGTGCCGGTGTTCGGCAACCCGAACGCGGGTTATCCGATTGCCGGTTACACCAACTTCGTGTTCGGCCAGTGCTACAAGAATGGCACTGTGGGCGCCAACGTGCGTGCCTTCCTGGCACGTCACTACGGCAGTGTCGTCGATGCCAACGGCGTCGAGAAGGGGCCGAACGACGACGCGATCCGCGCGCACAAGTTCATTCCGCTGACCAAGACCTGGCGTGATGCGGTCCGCACCCGCTTTGCGACCGCCACCAACGCCGGTGCCGTGAACAACCCCAGCACCTGCTCGGGCATCGGCCGTCCGCTGTAACTGCAATTGCTTTGGTAGTTGCAGGAAATGCACAAGGGCGCCGGCAGCAATGCCGGCGCCTTCTGCGTATGTCCGCTGCATGACCGTGATGCGCCTGTCGTCTTCACGCCGCCGCCACCGTCTATGAGGTGCAGGGCGTGCCTCGCGCAGGCCCATCCGTACACACGCCGCCGCCGACGCGGCCCATCAGGTTGACGAGGTCCCCGATGTCGCACCCGCATTCGCCCACCGCCCGTTTCCCTGCTGCCCTGTGGCGCAGCCACCCGATGGCCTGGGCCGTCGCAGTGGCCCTGGGCAGCGTGGTGGCTCCGGCCACTCAGGCCCAACAGGCATTCAGCCCCGGCTGGTTTGCCGAGCGCGGTGCGGCGCAGGGCGCGGCGGCACAGAGCGGGCGCATGCCCAACGGCGTGCCGATCCAGTTCCAGCTGCCCGCACAGCAGCAGGATGCAGCGCGGCAGAAACTGCAGCAGTCCATCGACAACCTCGGCACAGCCGCGCAGGCCATCGCCCTGCAGCAGCGCCTGCAGGAGCAGGCACGGCAGGCGCGCCGCGAGGCGGGTTTCGTAGTGGCCGATGGCCTGGGCAAGGATGGCCTGAAGGTTGACGAGAATCCATTGACGCGTGGCTGGATCAATGCGCGCGAAGCGATCCAGTCGCGGGCGGCCGACGGGCGGGTGCTGGTCAACATCGAGCAGACCGCCGACCAGGCGATTCTGAACTGGGAAACCTTCAACATAGGTGGCAACACCACGCTGAATTTCCTGCAGAACCCCGACTGGGCCGTGTTGAACCGGGTCAATGATCCCGCCGCAAGGCCCAGCCAGATCCTTGGCCAGCTGAAGGCCAATGGCACGGTGTTCGTGGCCAACCGCAACGGTGTGGTGTTCGGCAACAACAGCCAGGTCAATGTCCGTAACCTGGTGGCGGCGGCCGCGCGCATCAGCGACGCGCAGTTCCGTGAGCAGGGTCTGTACAGTGCCGAGGCGAACACCTCGGCGCTGACCGACGCCGTAGGCAAAGTCATGGTCGAACGCGGTGCACGCATCACCACGCACGAACCGACCACGGCAACGCGGGGCGGTGGCTATGTGCTGCTGGCTGGGCACAGCGTGGAGAACGCGGGCCAGATCGAGACGCGCAAAGGTCAGACCCAGCTTGCCGCCGGCGACAGTTTCGTGATCCGTCGTGGCGTGGGCACGGCGCAGAACACTGCATCGACCACCCGTGGCAACGAGATCGCACCGCGCTTCGTCGCTGACAGCACGGCCGGCAGCGTTCGCAACAGCGGTCTGATCCAGGCACGCGAGGGCGACATCACCCTGGCCGGCCGCACGGTCGAACAGGCCGGCGTTGCGGTTGCGACCACCACGCTGAATCAGCGCGGCACCGTACACCTGCTGAATTCGGCGTCCGATGCGGCGGGCAGTGTGACCCTGGCCTCCGGCTCGACCACTGCAGTACTGCTGGAAGACGATGGCAAGAGCACGGCGCTGGACAGCCAGCGCGATGCCCTCATCAGGGAATCGGCCGAGCAGGACAAGCTTCGCGGTGGCAGCAACAGTGGCACCTTCGACAATCTCTCGCGCCTGCAGGACCGCCGCGAGCAATCGCGCATCGAAGTCGTCTCCGGCGGCGATGTGAACTTCCAGGCCGGCGCGCTGGCGGTAGCCACCGGCGGCCAGGTAATCGCCGACGCCAGCCGACGCAGCTATCTGGATGATGGCGCGCGCGTGGACGTCTCCGGTGCGGTGGGCGTGCAGGTGGCGATGGAAAGCAACAACGTCAAGGTGAAGGTGCAGGGCAACGAGCTGCGCGACTCGCCGGACAATCGTGACAGCGGCAAGCTGATCAGCAGCGAGGTGTGGATCGACCGCCGCCAGTTGACCGAAGTTGCCGCCGGTAGCGGTGGCTATGACGGCACGCGCTGGTATGCCGGCGGCGGCCTGCTGGAAGTGGGTGGCTACCTGGACAATCAGGGGCATTCGATCAGCGAATGGGCGGCGCAGGGCGGCACCGTCCAGCTGGCAGGCAAGGAAGTGGTGAGCCACGCCGGTTCGCGCATCAATCTGGCCGGCGGCAGCCTGGATGTGCAGTCCGGCGTGGTGCAGCAGAGCTGGCTGCGTGGCCGCGATGGCCAGTTGTACCGGCTTGACGATGCACCGGCCGAGATGCTGTACGACGGTCTGTACCAGGGTTATGAAGTGAAGCAGGAACGGTGGGGGGTGACCGAATCGTTCCGCAATCCGCTGGTTGCCCCGGGCCAGCGCTTCGACAATGGCTACACCGTGGGACGCGATGCTGGTCGCCTGTTGATCTCGGCGCCCACGGCCGTCCTGGAGGGCCAGGTGGATACGGTGGCCTTCCAGGGCGCACAGCAGACGCGCCGGCCCGATCAGGGGCAGGAGGGCTATGCGCAGGCACAGACGGCGGTGGCCCGCAACGCCCAGCTGTGGCTCGGGCGTTTTGACAACAGCGGGCGCAGCGCGGTGTTCGACTCGAATGTCCGCATTGGAGCGCTCAAGGCCGATCCCCGGCCGTGGACGCTGCAGGCGCCGGTCGGGGAAGCACAGCGCAATACCGTGTGGTTGGACAGTGAGGTGCTGAGCGCCCAGCGATGGGGGCAGGTGGACCTCGCTTCGGCCGGCCGTATCGACCTCGATGGCACGCTCAGGTTGCAGGAGGGCGGCCGGCTTGGGCTCACCGCAAGCCGCGTCAGCTTCGGTGGAACGGTGCAGATTGCCGGCGGGCAGGTGGAAGCCGGAAATCTGCTTGCGGCGCTTGGCGGGCCCACGGCATTGCTGACGTCCGGACGTGGTGCGGTGGATGTCGCGGCCGGCGCCCGGATCGATCTTGGCGGTGGCTGGAGCAACGCGCTTGCAGCGCCGGAGGGCGGTCCCGCACAGGCGTGGATCGACGGCGGGCAGGTGCGCTTCAACAGCAGCCACGATATCGACGTGGGCCAGGGAGCAGCGATTCTGGTTGATGCCGGCGGTGCGATCGATGCCAACGGCAAGGGGCGCGTCGGCAAGGGCGGCAGCGTCAGTCTGCTCGCGGCCAGCACCGAGGTCGCCACCGACGGCAGCGGCCGGCTGGGCTTCGGCGAGGGCGCGCGCTTCAGCGCGCTCGGCAATGGCAGCGGCAACTTCATATTGGCAACCGGCGGTGCGGTGTCTATCGGCGTGCCTGGCACGGAAGCATCGGCAGCCTCGCTGCGATTGCAGGCAGCGCTGTTCAACAGCGGCTTCGCCGGCTATGACATCGCCGGTCACAACGGTTTGACGGTTGAAGAGGGCACCCCGCTGCAGGTGCAACGACCTGCGCTGCGCTTGGCCGACGGCGCAGCACAGGCTCTGGTCCGCGAGCAGGGCGTGCAGGCCTGGATGCCATCGTTGTACGAGGCCGATCCGAGCAGTGGTCGCGTGTCGCAGCGTGGCGGCGCGAGCCTGACACTGCGCGCGGGGCATCTGCTGTCCACGGCCGACCTGCGCGTTGGCAAGGGGGCCAGGATCGAGGTCGACCCGGGCCAGTCGATCGAACTGTCCAGCGCCGGCAACCTGAGCGTGGCCGGTCATCTGAAGGCAGCCGGCGGCCGCATCCGCCTGGATGAGGCGTTCGATCCATCCGGTGTACGTGGTGATGCACGCCGCGAGCGCCAGTGGACGATCGCCGATGGCGCGCTGCTGGACGTGAGTGGCGATACCGTTTCGCTGCGCGACGCGCGCGGGACGTTGCGCGGGCAGGTGCGCAAGGGCGGAACGATCGAGATCGGGGGCGCGCTGGACTGGGAAGACCAGGACAACGTACGCCACCTGCCACCCGATACCTTCGTGGTGGTGGAGCGTGGGGCGCGGCTGGATGCCTCCGGTGCGTCGGCGCTGCTCGATATCGATGGCAGCGGGCGCACCCGCGTGGACAGCGATGGCGGCAGCATCGTGCTGCGCAGCGGCAATTCCCTGTACCTGCAGGGTGAACTGGACGCAGCGGCCGGCGGCGACGGCGCGCGCGGCGGCACCCTGGGGGTTGCCTTCGGTGGTGGCACCTACGGCAGGACGGCAAACGGCAAGGACGTGCTGGCACCGCGGATGATCTCACTGACCCAGCACGCCGCGCAGACGGCGGACCTGCCTGCACGCCTTGAGTACGGCCATGCGGCACTGTCGGTGGAGCAGATCGAGGCCGGTGGTTTCGATCATCTGTCCCTGTTCGGTGACATCCGTGCGCAGGGGGATGTCAATCTGCGCATGGACCAGAGCCTGCGCATCCAGGGCTTGAACGAGCGTTACCTCGGCTTCGTCCCGGGTGGCAGCGAGGGCGGCCACCTGCAACTGGCCGCGCCGTATGTCCGCCTTGCGCAGGGCCGCTGGTGGCAACCGGCCGGCGAAGGCACGTTGCGCCCGCTGGAGGCGCCCCTCGACGCCGGCCGGCAGCATCGCCTGGAGGTGGGCGCCGATCTGATCGACCTGCGCGATGTGACCTGGCTGGCGGGCTTTGATCAGGTCGCGCTGCGCAGCCGCGGTGACATCCGCTTGCTGGCCCCGGTCGCCAGCAGTTCGCTGGTCTCCACGCTGGCAAGCCCGGGGTCTATCGACATCAGCGCCGCACGCCTGTACCCGGCAGCCCGGGCCAAGGGACGCATCGTGGCCGGCGTCCCCGACATCGGACCTTCAGGCGAGCCGTTCTGGCAGAACCCCGACGCCGTGCTGCGCATTCATGGCATTGCAGGCGGCGCGCAACCGGCACCGGATTCTGCGTTCGGAAGCCTGGAGCTGGTGGCGGCGACGGTGGTGCAGGGCGGCAATGTGCAGGTGCCGTGGGGCCATGTGCAGCTCGGCGGCCGGAAGTTCAACGCCGATGTGGCCGGCCGCGTCGACCTGCTTGCAGGCAGTGTGACGTCGGTGAGCGGAGCGGGCCTGCAGCTGCCGTTTGGCGGCACCGTGGATGGTGTTGGCTGGCGCCGCAACGGTGCCGACTTCGATGTGCTGGGCCCCGGCTCGAACAACATCCCGATCGGTATCGACATCGTGGCCAACGCCTTCAATGGCGTGGCGGGCAGCGTGCTGGACATGTCCGGCGGCGGCGAGCTGTCCGGCGCTGCATTCGTGGCCGGACGGGGTGGCTCGGTGGACGTCCTGCGGCATGCGCTGGCGGATGCGAACCCGCGCTACCGCTTCAGCGGCAGTGACAATGCGGTCTACGCGATCATGCCGGGACGCTCGGGCACGCAGGCGCCGCAGGCGCTCGCTGACGGCAGCGCCGATCCGCGCGTTGGCCAGCAGATTGTCATCCCTGCCGGGGTTCCAGGCCTACCGGCGGGAACCTACACGCTGCTGCCGGCCAGCTACGCACTGCAGAAGGGCGCATTCCGCGTCGAAGTCGGGGCTGAAAGCGCCGTCGGCAGCCGACAGCCAGTGGCGACCGGCACCGGTTCCTGGCGCGTCAGTGGACACCAGGCGCAGAGCCTGGGGGGTGGAGTCTCATCGCTGCTCACTGATCTGGTGCTGACGCCGGCGGATGTGGTGCGCCGCCATGCCAGCTACAACGAGACCTCCTACAGCGCGTTCGTACAGGGCGTGGCCGAGCGGCGTGGTGAAGCACTGCGCTGGCGGCCAACGGATGCCGGCAACCTCAACCTGGTGCTGGGTGATGGCGCCGGACGTTCGAGCGTGCCAGCCGCGATCTTCCAGGGCGTGTCACGCTTCAACGCCGGCAGCAATGACGGACGGGGCGGCACGCTTTCGGTCAATCTGCTCGCTTCCAATGAGGCGATGCTGGAGATCGCCACCCAGGGCGTTAGTGCCGGCAGTGGAAGCGGTGCCACCCTCTTCGATTCGGCGCTCAATGCGTTCCGCCCGGAAACGATGCTGATCGGCGGCGTGCTGCGACGTGACGCGACGACTTATTCGCTGGAGGGCAGTGCGCAGCACATCGTGGTGCGCAACGGCGTCACCCTGACGGCGCAGGAAGTGCTGCTGTCGGCTGCGTTCGGGGGCAAGGGGATCCTGGTCGAGCAGGGCGCTTCGATCGATACCTTGGCCGGAGCCGATCCCTCGCGCGCGGCGCAGCCCACGGCGCCCTATCTGGTGTCGGGCGGCCTGCTTGCCGTGTCCAACCAGCGCTTGACGGCGCTTAGTGCGCAGGGCGGCAGTGCCGCCGGTCCGGTGGCGATCGACATCGGCGGATGCGAGGTGGACTGCAGTGGCCAGACCCGGTTGCTGTCGGCAGGCAGCATCAATGTGGTCACCGACGGCGCCTTGAACATTGGCGACGCAGTGAGCTATGGAACGCGCCAGCTCGGCCTGGGCATGTCGGCCCTCAACCTCGGTAGTGCCGAAGCCATTGCGACGGCAGCGGCAGCTGGTGGCCTGCCGGCCGGCATGACCATGAACCAAGAGGTACTGCAGCGATTACTGCGCGGAAACACCGCCACCGGCGCGCCGGCGCTGGAGGCGCTCAGCCTGACCGCGCGCGATGCCATCAATGTGTTCGGCAGCGTGGACCTGGATACGCGTGACAGTGCGACCGGCCGCAGCAGTCTGCGCAGTCTGGTGCTGGGTGCCCCTGCCATTCACGGCTACGGCAGCGCTACCGACCGCGCGCGCATCTTCGCCGATACGCTGGTCTGGGACGGTACGCTGGCCGGCACCGCATTGGCCGGCGGTGAGCAGACCCAACCAGCCGGCGAGGCGATGGTGGGCCGGCTTGGCCAAGGGCAGCTGGAGATCAATACGCGGGTGCTGGAGCTGGGGCGTGCGCCCTTCACCCGGTCCAGCTCGACGGTGGCCGCAGATCGCCAGGTGCTCGGCTTCGCCGGCGTAACGCTGGCGGCGTCGGATCGCATGCTGTTCTCCGGCAAGGGCAGCCTGGACGTCTTCCAGCGCCAGGGCGACTACGTGGCAGGCAGCGGCTGGCAGTTGAATGGCGGCGCGCTGGATATCGTCACCCCGCTGCTGACCGGCAACGCGGGTGCGCAGCTGGCCATCCGCAATGGAGGAACGGTGCAGCTGCGCGGTGCTGCGGCGACCACGGGCAGCGATGCGTTGGGTGCAGAGTTGTCGATCACGGCCGAACGGATCGGTATCGACAGCCGCGTGGCGCTGGCGTCCGGCCGGTTCGAAGCCAATGCCCGCCAGGGCATGACGCTTGGCAGCAACGCGGTGCTTGACATGGCCGGCCGCAAGGTCAGCCTGTTCGACGTGGACAAGTACAGCTGGGGCGGCGACGTGGCGCTGACGAGCCGCGAAGGTGACATCGTTGCCGACGCCGGGTCGCGTATCGATCTTTCCGCCCGCAACAACCGCGGCGGCCGCCTGACCGTTGCTGCACTGGGCCCGCAGGGCGGCCGTATCGATCTGGCCGGGACCCTGCTGGGCGGCGCCAGCGGTCGCTACGATGCCGGTGGAACCGAAGTGCCCTATGACGGTGGCGAGCTGGTGGTGCGTGCACGCCAGTTGCAGGACTTCTCCGGCCTGAACGCTCGGCTTACCGCCGGTGGCATCACCGGTGGCCGGACCTTCCAGTTGAGTGAAGGCGACCTGGTGATCGGCGATGAGGTGAGGGCCCGAAACGTTGATATCAGCGTCGATGGCGGCAGCCTGCAGGTCAATGGCCGCGTTGATGCCAGTGGCGAACAGGTCGGCAGCATCCGCCTGTCCGCCCGCGACGTGCTGCGTATCGATGGCACATTGGACGCGCATGGCAGCGGCCTGCGCGTGGACAGCTACGGCAAGATCATCGACAGCCCGAACCGGGCCATGATTGAACTGACCTCGGCCAACGGCAGCCTGCAGCTGGGTGCGGCTTCCTCGATGGACCTGCGCGCCGGTACGTCGGTGGCGACCGGTAGCGGCCCGGGCCAGAACGACGGCCGCGCACGCGGCAGCGTCAAGCTCAACGTGCCCCGTGTGGGAAGCAACGATGCAGCAATCGAAGTAGCCAGCGGCATCCGCATTGCCGGCGCCGGCGACCTCCAGGTCAACGCCTTCCGCAGCTACGATTCGGCGCCGCTGGCCAGCGCTCCAGACGTGCACGGCCATCGTCCGCAGGTGATCAACCAGCAATGGCTGGATACGGTGGTGGACCCGGACAACAGCCTGTGGATGAATGCCGCGCTGGCCAATACGGGATTGCAGCAGCGCACCGGCGCCCTGGGCAGCTACCGCCTGCGCCCCGGCGTGCAGCTGGTGGCGCGGAGCAGCGGTGACAATCCGCGTGGCGACCTGGTGGTGGCCGGTGATATCGATCTGTCCGGCTACCGCTATGGACCGCAGTCGAACCGGACTGATCCAGCGCGCCGTGGCTTCGGTGAATCGGCCGCGCTGGTGCTGCGCGCCGAGGGCGATATCAACGTCTACGGCAGCATCAACGACGGTTTCGCACCGCCGCCTGCCAACCCGGATGAAGACGGCTGGGTGCTGCTGGAAGGGCGGAGCGCGGGCTCGCCGAACACCGCATTTGGTGGCGATCTGATCGTGCCCGGCGAGGGCGTCAAGCTCCAGATCGGTACTGAGTTCCGCGCCGGTGCGACACTGAATTACGACCTGCCGTTCCAGGCGCTGACATTGCCGTCGGGTACGGTGCTGCCGGTGGCCATGACACTTTCCGCAGAGCTCACGCTGCCCGCCGGCAGTGTGCTGGGGGCGGCGGTGACCACCGATGGCGGCCAGGTGCTGGCAGCAGGCACCGTGCTGGCCCAAGCGCTCACCCTTCAGGCAGGCGCACGGCTGGGCGCCGGCTTCCGCCTGCGCAATCCGGCACCGGTGGCGGCCCAGGTCTGGCCTGCCGGAGTGGCGTTGCCGACGGTGATGCGGCTCTCCGGCGCGCTGGATCTGCACGCCGGTGCCATCATCCCCTCGATGACCAAGGTGGAACTGGCCGGCGACGCTCCGGTGAAGCTGCGGGTGGCCGACGCCAGCGGCCGACAGGGGCGCAATTGGGCGTTGGCCTCGATGTTGCCCGAAGGGACCACGTCATGGGACCTGACTGCGGTGGCTGGTGCAGATACAGCGTCTGCCGATCCGCGCACGCGTCGCTGGGGCAGTGACGGCAGCATCGTGCTCGCCGACAGCCACTACAGCACCATCGGTACAGTGACCACCACGACGGAATGGAAAGGCGATCGTGTCGTCAACCTGGAAGGTTCGCTGTTCTGGTGGGGGGACGACAGTCTGGTCGGCAAGTCGCCCCGGGAGGCGGCTGAAATGCTGGGTGTCGCCGAAGGTGACATCTGTGAACTGGGACCGTTCTGCGGCGCGGCGCCGCGCCTGGTGGACAAGGAGGGTTCGCTGATGTGGTGGGGGGACGAGTCCTGGGTCGGCAGGCCTGCGTCGGAACTTGGCGCCGAGATGGGCATGTCCGAGGAAGATATCTGTGCAGTCACCGGTTACTGCTACGGCGGCGGCACGCTTACCGAAGTCACTACCTACGGCAAGCGCCTGGGCTCGCCGGCCTGGAGCGTGTTGCGTACCGGCAAGGGAGACCTGGCGCTGCTGGCGGCGCAGGACGTGCGCATGAAATCCGGCTTCGGTGTCTACACCGCAGGTACGCCCACCCATCTGGGTGATGGCAGCGATCCGCGCTTCAACGCGGCGCGTGCGCCGAAGCCGGAGAACACCTTGCTGCTTGGTTCGACCCAGGCCTCCGGGGCCTACGACGCGGCCCTCGCCAGCTATCAGGCGTGGTATCCGGACCAGGGCGGCAATCTGCGCATCGAGGCGGGGCGCGACATCATCGGCGATACATGGAGCTTCCGCGCGGAATCGGGCACGGTCCAGCGCGACCAGGCTGGCCACTCAAGCGCAGCGGTGGGCAACTGGTTGTGGCGGCAGGGAACGGGCACCACCGGCGGTGTCGTGCAGACGCCGACCAGTTGGTGGATCAATTTCGGAACCTACAGCACGGTGAGGCCCGAACTGGATGCAACCCCCCGCCTGGTGGGCTTTACCGGGTTCGGGACGTTGGGGGGCGGCAATCTGAGCCTGGACGCAGGCCGCCATATGGGCATGCTGGACAGCATGGGCAACGCGCTGGGATACGAGATCTCGCCGCATTCGAGTGCGCTTTCGGTCGCGGTCGGATCAACCGGGCGCGTGGTCGATGGCCAGTTGCATGTCACCGGCGGTGGTGACATGGCCCTGCGCAGCGGGGGTGCACTGAATCCGGGCCTGCGTGCCAGCAGTCGTGGCAGCACATCGGATCAGCAGGACCTGGACGTCAATGGCGTGGTGACCAATGTTCGTGGCAACACCCGCATCGACGCTGCGCGCATTGGTGGCCTCAGTGCAGTCCAGGCCAGCTATGGGCAACTGGGCCTGAAGGATCCGCTGGTGGCCGACAGCCCGGTTGCGATGGCCGGACCGGTGCTGGTGCTGGGCGACTCAACCGCGCAGTTGCAGGCGCGCGGCGACGTGGTGCTGGGTAGTGCCGCCGATCCAGGCCGGGTTCCCGTGGCCAATTTCAACACGATCGTGCTGGATGATGGCAGCCGCGCGTCTGGCACGAGCTGGTTCTCGCTATGGACGCCGCGCACCGCGCTGGACCTGTTCTCCGCCGGCGGGAATCTGTCGCCGGGCCTGGTGGGCACGCAGCATGCGAGCGGCAGCAATCAGGCCAGGGAGGTGGTCGAAATCAACGCCAGCAATGGCGACATCTATCTCAACTACTGGTTGTATCCCTCCCGGTTCACCGCCATTGCAGCCTCCGGCAACATCAATCTCGCCAATCTGCGCAGCGGCAGTGTGCCTGATGCCCAGGACGTCATCCTGCTGGCGCCCTCGGCGTCGGGACGGCTGGAGGTGCTGGCGGGAGGATCGATCCTGGCCGCCAACCGAGCGACACAGATCGCGCGCTCCAGCAGTGATGCCCGCATCCCTGGTCCGTTCGATCCCGGCTTCATCGCGCAGGGGCCCGGAAACGCGGGAACGGTGCGCAGCAATGTATCCGTCGATGGGAACGCCGCCAGCCCTGACACCGTGCTGCCGTATTTCGCGTTCGGTCCCAATACCGCGCTTGGTGCGTCGTTGCCGGCTACGCCGACGGCGGTCAGCCGGTTCTATGCCGTGGCCGGCGATATCATCGGGCTGGGCAGCGGCAGCAGGCGGCAGCTCTCGCGCAATGGCCAGAATGGCGGACGTACCGTATTTGACTGGTTTGAGGCGGGCTCGGCGGTACGGCTGCGCGCCGGCCGCGATGTCATCAGCGCCGATGTCACCGCGCTCAACACCCGCGGAACCGATATCAGCGGGATCGAGGCGGGCCGGGACATCATCCGCAGCAATCTGACGGTGGCCGGCCCGGGCAATGTCGAGGTCAGCGCCGGTCGCCAGCTGCGCCAGGAAGAGGCAGGAAGCATCGTCAGCCGGGGCGGCATCGTGCAGGGCGATACGCGCCCGGGCGCAAGCATTGCCTTGACGGCGGGCAATCAGGCCATTGATTTCGATGCACTGCGCACGCGCTACTTGGATCCGGCCAACCTCGCCGATCCCTCGCAGTCGTTGGCTGCGCAGCCGGGCAAGGCGGTGAAGACCTACGACAAGGAGTTGAAGCAGTGGCTGCAGCAGCGCTTCGGCCTGGCCGCCGACGGCGCCGAGGCACTGGCTGCGTTCGACCGGTTGCCGAAGGAGCAGCAGCGGATCTTCCTGCGCCAGGTCTACTACGCCGAACTGCGCGAAGGTGGACGCGAGTACAACGATCGGAATGGGCCACGCGTTGGTTCTTACCTGCGCGGCCGCGAGGCCATCGCCACGCTGATGCCGGACAAGGATGCGACAGGTGCAACGATCCAGCGCACGGGCGATATCCTGATGTACGGAGGCTCTGGCGTGCGTACCGAAGCCGGCGGCAACATCGAGCTGATGGCGCCGGGCGGACAGATCGTGGTGGGTGTGCAGGGCGTGGTGCCGCCGGCCAGTGCCGGGCTGGTGACCCAGGGGCAGGGTGATATCCGGCTGTTCAGCCAGGACAGCGTGCTGCTGGGCCTGTCGCGGGTGATGACAACGTTCGGCGGTGACATCCTGGCCTGGTCGGAGCAGGGTGACATCAATGCCGGCCGTGGTTCGCAGACCACCTTGTTGTACACGCCACCGCGCCGCGTCTATGACGGCTGGGGCAATGTGCTCCTGTCGCCGCAGGCCCCGGCCAGTGGTGCAGGCATCGCAACGTTGAACCCCATTGCCGAAGTGCGGCCGGGCGATGTCGACCTGATCGCGCCGCTGGGCACCATCGATGCGGGCGAAGCTGGCATCCGCGTGTCGGGCAACATCAACCTGGCCGCGCTGCAGGTGCTCAACGCCGCCAACATCCAGGTACAGGGTGAAAGCAAGGGCCTGCCCGTGCTGGCCACGGTGAACGTCAACGCGCTGGCCTCGGCCAGTGCAGCAGCCAACAGCGCCAGCCAGGCGGCACAGGATGTGATGCGCAAGAGCCAGGATGATGCGCGGCGCAACCAGCCATCGGTGATCAGCGTGCAGATCCTCGGTTTCGGCAGCGGCACCAGCAGCATCAACCCGCCGGCGCGTGGCAATACTGCCAACGCTGGCTATGACGCCAACAGTGCCTTCCAGTTCCCGCAGGCAAGTCGCGACGAGGGCACGCAGCGCCGTTAGGCCTCTTGCAACGGTGCCGACCAACGGTCGGCACCAAGGTAGATCCACGCAATGCGTGGATGCGATCGGGCCGGAAGAACGGACAGCATCGGGCCAGCCGCCACGGAGCGGTGGCGGCCCCAGCCAGGACGGCACGGAGGGCAGGGAACGGCCATCAGCGGTGAGGACCACCGACACAACGCCGCCGGGTGCAGGAGAGTGCCCGGCGGCAGGAGCGGCAGTAGATCCACGCAATGCGTGGATGGCTGGGCCAGCCTCAGTGCCGACCAACGGTCGGCACCCACCAGGGCAGGCCGGGCAGTAGAAGCCGCTCGGCGGTAGATCCTCGCAATGCGTCGATGGCTTGGCCAGCTTCAGTGCCGACCAATGTCGGCACCCACCAGGGCAGGCCCGGCAGTAGAAGCAGCTCGGCAGTAGATCCACGCCATGCCTGGATGCTTTGCCTGGGCAAAAGCCTAAAGCTCCAGCACCCGCCGGTAACTCAACGGCCCACGCCCATCGCGCAGGCCCAACCGCAGTTCAAGTCCCGTGGCCGGCATTACCTCGCCTTCGCTCGGCAACACGGCCCATCCCGTTCCTGGCTGCCAGGCCCGCACCTCGAACCGCTGCACGCCGTGCGCCACGGCAATGCCCTTCGACAGTTCCGGCGCCGGCAACGGATACTGGTCCGTAGCCGTACCACTGGCCCGCCACAGCGTATTGCCCTGCCGCCACCAGCGTACCCGTTGCCAGTGCAGCCCATCGCTGCCGACACTGCGGGTGATCTCCAGCGCGAAGCTCCCATCCGGGTGCCGCTCGCTCACCAGCGACGGCGGTAGCAACCGCTGCGGTTGATCGGCCGGCCGCACTGCGCCATTCATCAACGCATCGTCTGCGCGCATTTCGATATCACGCTGGAACTGCTGCAGCACGCGCAGCGCCGTCGTGGTCTCGGCATCGGCCTGGCGCAGGCGCTGATTGCTGTTGGCCACGCTGTCGAGCGCCCGCCAGCAGATCAGCGCCAGTACGCCCATGATGGTGATCGCAATCATCACCTCGATCAGGGTGAAACCGCGCACGGCGCGCGTCATTGCGCCGCCGTCCATGGCAACTGCATTCGCGCCAGCGACTGCCGGGGTGCATCTTCGGCAACCACGCTGAGCTCCAGCTGTGGCTGTCCGTCACTCGCGGTGCCGACATGCTGCAGCACCAGGAAACTGCTGCGCCCCTGCACGCAGCGCTGCCGTGCATCCTGCGGAGGCTGCCCGGCCAGGCGCAGCTCCTGCCAGCGGTCCTGCGCACACATTAGTGCCAGCCGGCGGTCGCGCAGGCGCGACTGATCATCGGTCGCCACCGCCACTGAACGCATCACCGCCGCCAACGCAATCGAAACGATCGCCAGTGCAATCAGTACCTCGATCAGGGTGAACCCGCGCATGTTCCGCTTCACTGCACGACCTGCAACTGTCCGCTGCCATCATCACGAAGACGCAGTTTGCGGCCATCCAGCGACAACCCAAGCTCCCAGGCGATACCGATCCACTCCGGGCTCAGCTCAATGGGGCTGGCGGGCTGCACCGCGATACCCGTTGCCTGCCACTTCTGCGGTCGCAGCAGATCATCGCGTTCAATGATCACCCAACCGCTGCCTTCGCGGCGGCTGAAACGATAGCCGTTGGCGTCGGCCTGCCAACGCAGGGGGCGGCCATCGATGCGTGCCTCATCGCGCGCCACCTGCAGGCGCTGCGCCAACCGCTCGGCTTCCTGTCGCAGCTGCCGGCCCGGGTCGAGCAGGCTGCCCAGGCCCAGCCCGATTCCGGCCGTGCAGATGCCGATGATCACCAGCACCACCATCAGTTCCAGCAGGGTGAAACCACGCTGCACGCGCTGCATCGACGTTGCCTCCTGTCCGTGTCGACACCTGCCAGCGTAGGCCTGCATGATGAAACAAAAGCGTCAGCCACAGCTGCTAGCGTAGGCGGAGACGAACGTGGCGGTGGTGCGGAACATGGATGGCAGGCGCTGGGATCGCAATCGCATGTTGACCCTGCTGGCGGCGACGCTGCTGCTGGCCGTGGTGGCCTATTGGAGTGTCACCCTGTCTGCCGTGGCGCCAGCGGCCGCGGCCAGCGAGGCGAAGGCCGTGGCGCCGGTACGGCCGATGTTCGATGCAGTGGCGAGCCTGCCGCTGGTACGGCTGCTGTCCCCCGGTGCAGTGCAGACCGAGGTGGTGGTGCTGGGCGTGATGGCCGGTGACCATGCGCCATTGGCCCTGCTCTCGGTGGATGGACGCCCGGCGGAAGCGTATGCGCCCGGCCAACGGCTCGGACCCTGCACGGTGCTGGCCAGCATCAGTGCCAGCGCGGTGGAACTGAACCAGGCCGGGCAATCGCGTAGCCTGCCGGTGCCCGAGCTGCCGCCGGTGCCGAGCGATGGCATCGTGCCGGTTGCACTGTAGAGCCGAGCCTACGCTCGGCTGCGCCTGCGCGGCATCGCCGATGAATGCAAAGACAGCCGAGCATGGGCTCGGCTCTGCAAAGGCGCAGGCTCAGCGCGCAGGTCGCTGCGGCACCACCGCGCGCCCGAACGCATCGCCCATGCGCTGTCGTGTGCCTTCCAGGTTGTACTGCATCAGCTGGTTGCCGGGCTGCCGCATCAGGCGCTCGGCTTCAGGAAGCGCCGGTGACTTCGCCGATTTCGGCGCCGCCGCCAGTTTGCGTTGCAGGCACTCCCAGGCGGGGATGCGCTCGCGGTTGACCTGCACTTCGATGCACGGCGCGGCCTCGTCCTGTTTCTTTGCCTCGTCGGCCCAGGCCGATGGCAACGCCAGCAACAAGGCAAGGGCAAGGGCAGGGCGAAGGCCCGCCTTCAACGGCTCACTCATCTCGAATCTCCTGCGACAACCGACGTTCTGCAATGAAGACGTGTGGCACGGGCAGTCTCCGCCGCTGGACGTTCCGGCGCTGTCAAAAGATGACAGTGCTGTCACAAAACTGTTGGCGGTTTTGACGCGACGTACACGTCCTGTTGGTAGACCCACGCGCCGCTCCATGGCCATTTCCTTCGATACGACGCGATGCCTTCGATGACTCCTGTTCCGTGCCGAGCCGTCCGCCTTCCGCTGCGCCTGCATCCGCTGGTGCTGGCCCTGGCGGCGCTGCCGCTGACATTGTTCGCGCAGGAGGCGGCGCCTGCGCCCAGCGTGAACATCAATGAATACATCGTGCGCGGCAACACCGTGCTCGATCCGCGCCAGATCGAGCGCGCGGTGGAGCCGTTCCTCGGCCCGGGAAAGACTCTGGCCGATGTCGAGAAGGCACGCGATGCAGTCAATGCGCTGTACCAGCAGGCGGGCTACCAGTCGGTCTACGTGGAGTTGCCCGAGCAGCAGGTCAGCGGTGGCGTGGTACTGCTGAAGGTACAGCAGACACCGATCGGCCAGCTGCGGGTCGTGGGAACGAAGCACGAATCGCCCGAGCGCATCCGCGAGCGCGTGCCGGCGCTGGCGGAAGGCAAGGTGCCGGACTTCGACCAGGCGCAGAAGGAACTGACCGCGCTGAACGAAGGTGGCCGCCGCCAGGTGATGCCGCTGGTACGGGAGGGCCAGGTGCCGGGCACGATGGATGTGGACCTGCAGGTCGAAGAGAAGTCGCCGTGGCGTGCCAGCGCGTCACTCAACAACGACCACAGCGCCGACACCGAGAAGCTGCGCCTGAGTGCGTCGCTGGCCTACGACAACCTGTGGAAGCGGGGGCACAGCGCAAACATCGGCGTGTACCTGGCGCCGGAAGATACAAAGCAGGCCAAGGTGTTCTCGGCCTCGTACACGATGCCGTTCGAAGGCACGCCGTGGAGCCTGGAAGCCTCCGGCTACAAGTCCGACAGCCGCGTGCTGAACGCGGGCGGGCAGGTCGGTACCGGCACTGGCACCAATGTGATCGGCAACGGTCATTCGATCGGTGTCAAGCTCAACTATCGACTGGCCGGCAGCAGCCAATGGTGGCGCCAGCTGAGCCTCGGCGTGGATTTCAAGGATACCGAGGAAGACACGCAGATGGGCAAGGAGAGCCTGAAGACGCCGCTGAAGTACGCGCCGATCACCCTGGGGTTTGTCGGCGTGCGCCAGGGGGAGCAGGATCAGTTGAGCATCAACACCCAGCTGGTGGCCGGTACCCGCCGCCTGTTCGGCTATGGCAGTGACGCCACCGCCTTCGGCCAGAAGCGCTACTGGGCCGATCCGAGTTTCGTCGCCTTCAAGGCCGACGTGGCCAACACCCACACCTTCAGCAGTGACTGGCAGTGGTATGCGCGTGGCTCGCTGCAGGTAACCGATGCGCCACTGGTGTCGGCCGAGCAGTTCGCTGCTGGCGGCATGTACACCGTGCGTGGCTACCTGTCGGCCGAGGCGATCGGCGACTACGGCGGCCTGGCCAGCCTGGAATGGCGCACCCCGGCGTGGTCGCTGTGGAGCGGCACCGACCTGCGTGTCTACAGCTTTGCCGACGCGGCCTACCTGCGCCTGCGCCAGCCGCTGCCCGAGCAGCGCGACAAGTACAACCTGGCCTCGGTCGGCCTGGGCGCGCAGCTGCGCCTGGGTGAGCACCTGCAACTGCGCCTGGACTACGCCTGGCCTTATGCCGATGGCCCGGTCACGCGCAAGGACGACCCGCGCCTGCATTTCAACATCAGCACCAGTTACTGACCCTTCCCTTGAACATGCGTTCTCCGGAGACCCTTCGCATGGACCGTTTGCTTTCCCGAGTGTTGTTGCTGCTGGCCGCGCTGGTTGCGCTGCCGGCCGCTGCGGCCGATGCCAATTGGTGGCAGGCCGAATGGAAGTACCGCAAGCCGATCACTGTCGACGCCGGCCCGCAGGGCGCGGGCCTGGCCGGTGACCCGGGTCGCACACCGCTGCTGCTGCGCCTGCATACCGGCAACTTCGGCTTCGACGGCACCCAGGATGCGGGCAACGACCTGCGCTTTGTCTCGGGTGATGGCCGCACCGTGCTGGCCCACCAGATCGAACAGTTCGATCCCAAGCTGGGCCTGGCGCTGGTCTGGGTGGACGTGCCGGCGGTCAGCGCTGCGGCACCGCAGACGATCTGGATGTACTACGGCAATGAAAAGGCCCCCGCCAGCGGCAACGGCCAGCAGGTGTTCGACCCGGACTACACGCTGGTCTACCACTTTGCCGAGGCCAATGCGCCGGCACGCGACACCACCGCCTATGGAAACAACGCCGGGGCCGTGGCGCCGCCGTCGGAAGGCTCGGTGATCGGCCGCGGCGTTCAGTTGGGCGCAGCCCCGCTGCCGCTGCCTGCCAGCGCATCGCTTGCGCAGGAGGCGGGCGCGCCGCTCACCGTTTCGGCCTGGATCAAGCCGGGCAGCAACAATGCCGCACAGGCGATCTACGCCCGTCGCGACGGTGCGTCCGAACTGGTGCTGGGCATCGAAAACCGGGTGCCGTTCGTGCAGCTCAATGGCCAGCGCCGCACGCCGGCGCAGCCGATTCCGGAAGGGCAGTGGGCGCATGTGGCGCTGACTGCGGAGAAGGGCGCACTGCAGTTGTACCTCAATGGCCGCGTGGTCGCCCAGCTGAGCGGCGAGCTGCCGGCGCTGACCACCGCGCCGGTGGTGGGCGCTGATGCGCCGGGCGCGGTGCAGCCGCTTGCCAATTTCGAGGGCGCACTGGATGAGCTGCGTATCTCGCGCGTGGCACGACCGGCGGCACTGCTGCTGGCCGATGCCACCGCACAGGGCGCCGACTCGCGCCTGATCAGCTACGGTGCCGACGAGCAGTCCGCCGGGCAGAGCCACTTCGCCTTCATCCTCAAGGCGATGCCGTTCGACGCCTGGGTGGTGGTCGCTATCCTCGGCCTGATGATGCTGCTGTCGTGGGCGATCATGATTGCCAAGGGGCGGCACTTCGGCCGTACCAGCAAGGCCAATGCAGTGTTCACCGAGAGCTTCGGCAAGCTGTCCGGTGTGCCGCTGCGCACCCTGTCCGACATGGACCGCCAGGGCAAGGCACCCACCGCGATGCACGACGGTTCGCTGTGGCGCATCTACCAGGTGGCCATCGATGAAATGCAGCAGCGCCACCAGCGCGATGGCAACAGCGGTTACCTCAGTGGCGCCACCATCGCCGCGATCCGCGCCTCGATGGATGCGGTGATGGTGCGCGAGCAGGAAGCGATGGCACGGCGCATGAACTGGCTGTCGACCACCATCGAAGGCGCGCCGTACGTGGGCCTGTTCGGTACCGTGATCGGCATCATGCTGGTGTTCGTGGTGGCGGCGATGGCCGGCGCGGTGGACATCAATTCGGTGGCACCGGGCATGGCCGCGGCGCTGCTGTGTACCGCAGCCGGCCTCGGCGTCGCGATTCCGGCGCTGTTCGGCTACAACTACCTGGGAGCACGTGCCGAGGCGATCGGCGCCGACATGGCGGTGTTCATCGACGAGTTCGCCGCGCGCCTGGCCGAAGAGCAGGACGGGCGCGGCCCGGCCGCGGTCCAGGGCTGAGGGGCGCGCCATGGGCCAGAAGGCGAAGTTCGGCATCAAGAAGCGCGAGAAGGGCATCAACGTGACGCCCTTCGTCGACGTGCTGCTGGTGGTGCTGGTGATCTTCATCCTGACCAGCAACGCCTCCATTCCCGGCATCGAGGTCAACCTGCCGAAGGCCAGCAACAGCGTCGCGCTGGAGAAGCCGAAGACCAAGGCGATCACCATCGACCCCAGTGGTCAGGTGTTCCTGGATGCCTATCCGGTGACGATGGCCGAGCTGGAAGACCGCCTGCGCACCGAGCGCGCGACCACGCCGGATTTCCCGGTGATCGTGCGCGGTGACGCGCAGGTGCAGTACGCCCGCGTGGTCGAGGTGCTGGACCTGCTGCGGCGGCTGGAGCTGGCCCAGGTTGGCCTGGTCACCGGCAAAGCGCAGGGCTGAGGCATGACGGCCCATCAACCCCCTCGGCCGGAGCCCGGCATGCGCGGTCGCCAGTTGCTGGTGACCGTCGCGTTGGTGCTGGCCGCTTTGCTGGTGCTCGGCATCGCCGTGTGGTGGATGCTGTTCAAGGACACCGCCAGCACCCGCCGGCCGGTGGTGCAGCCGCCGATGCTGGCGCTGCCACCACCCCCGCCGCCGCCGCCACCGCCGCCGGAAAAGCCACCGGAGCCGGAGACGCCGCCGGAAGAAGCGATGCCAGAGCCGGAACCTCTGGATCCGCCGACGCCGGCTGAAGAGCCAACGCCAACGCCGGACAACGCCGACCCGGTGACGACGAATGCTGATGCGCAGGCCGGCGGTGACAACTTCGGTATCCAGTCCGGCAGTGGCGGCGGCTCGTCCGGCGTCGGCCGCGGTGGTGCCGGCAATGCCACCTACGGGCGCTACCTCGGCTACCTGATGCAGCAGGCGATCTCGCGCGACGACAAGGTCAAGCGCCTGGCGTTCCAGCTGCAGGTGAATGTGTGGCTGTCCAACGATGGCCGCCTGGAAAAGGTCGAGCTGGTGCGCGGCAGTGGCAACGAGGAGGCCGACGCGGCCGTGCTCGATGCGCTGCGACGCATCGGCAAGGTCGACCAGGCACCGCCTCCGTCGCTCGATTTCCCCGCCCGCGTGCTGATCCAGGGCCGCCGGCCCGGGGCCTGATTCCCGACCTCCGTGATTTCCCTTCTTTCGATGAGAACCGTGATGAACGACCACGTCCGCGCACGAACCGACTCCCGCTGCTCGCGCCCGGCCCGACGGGCGCTGCTGTGCTGCGCCGTGCTGCTCAGCCTGGCCGCCCCGGCCGGTGCGATGGCCGCCGAAACCACCATGGTCAAGCTGATCAAGGGCCTGATCGCCAGTGGCGCGCTGAAGCCCGAAGACGGCCAGGCATTGCTGGTGCAGGCCGAGGCTGAAGCAGCGGCCGCGTCGCGCACCGCGACCACCGTACCTTCGGCCGCCAGCGGTGGCGTGGCCTTGGAGGCCGGCGACGTGCGCGTGCCCTACGTGCCGCAGAGCGTGCGCGACGGCATCCGTGACGAAGTGCGCCAGGACGTGATGGCGCAGGCCAGGTCCGAGGGCTGGGCGGCACCGAACGAAGTGGCTGAGTGGACCAAGCGCATCAAGGTCACCGGTGACATGCGCGTGCGCAGCGAGTCGCGCTTCTTCTCCGAACGCAACAGCGACATCGTGAGCAACTGGTCGTCGATCAATTCCGGCAACGGCTTCGACACCAACACCAACACCAACCTGCAGCTGCCGCCGCTGCTGAACACCCGCCAGGACCGCCGCAACCTGTGGCGCATCCGCGCTCGCCTGGGCATCGAGGCGACCATCGGCCAGCACACCACGGCCGGCGTGCGCCTGGCCAGCGGCAGCAGCAATGGCCCGGTGTCAACCACCGAACAGCTGGGTGGTGGCCTGAGCAAGAAGGACGTGTGGCTGGACCAAGCCTGGCTGGCCTACAGTCCGGCCGACTGGGTGACGGTGCGCGGTGGCCGCTTCGGCAATCCGTTCTGGACCAGCGACACGCTGTTCTCCAATGACCTGAACTTCGACGGTCTGGCCGCCAACCTGAAGTACGACTTCGACGGCGGTGATCTCGATGTGTTCGGCAACCTTGCGGTGGTACCGCTGGAGTACACATCCGACAATTCGCCGAACCGCAACCAGGTGAAGACGCCGAACGAGAACAAGTGGCTGTCCGGCGCACAGGTGGGCGTGAACTGGCGTTTCAACGATGACAATGCACTGCGCGCCGCGCTGGGCTACTACGATTTCAAGAACATCAGCGGCCGCCTGTCCTCGCCCTGCCTGCTGTACGCCGGCGCGGACGGCTGCGACACCGACTGGTCGCGCCCGGCGTTCATGCAGAAGGGCAACACCCTGATGCTGATCCGCGACATCGCGCGCAATCCGCTGGATCCGGCCAGCACGCCGACCCCACAGTATGTCGGCCTGGCATCGGCCTTCCGGCTGGCTACCTTGAACCTGCGCTGGGACACGCAGCTGGCACAGGGCATGGGCCTGCGCCTGGATGGCGACTACATCCGCAACCTGGCCTACGACAAGCAGGCGATGTTCAGCCGCGCCAACAACGGCATCGTCAACAACTACGGCGCTGGTGGTACCGCCAGCATCGAGACCTTCCGCAGCGGCGACACGGCGTGGATGGTGCAGGCCACGTTCGGTGCTACCGACCTGAAGGAGAAGGGGCAGTGGCAGGCGCTGCTGGGCTACAAGCACATCGAGGCCGATGCGCTGCCCGATGCCTACAACGATCCGAACTTCCACCTGGGCGGTACCAACGCCCGCGGCTACTACGTGGGCGGCGCCTACGCGCTGGACGCGCGCAGCTGGATCAGCGGCAAGTGGATGGCGGCCAAGGAAGTGTCCGGTGCTCCACTGTCGATCGACGTGTTCCAGCTGGAGTTCAATACCGGCTTCTGAGTGGCGTCGTGATGCGGTTCACGGAGTGCGTGGCGGGGGCGCAGCGATGCGCCCGTCTAGGGAAAGGAGACCACGCGTTGCACATAAGGAGGAGTGGATGAGCCGTCGCAAGCTGTTTGAAAGTTCCGAACCGTCCAGTCGATCGCTGGGCATCGGGCCGGCCTATGTCTCGGTGGAGGGCCTGCGCCAGCACCTGGCCGAGTTCCTGTTGTATGCGGGCCGCCCGGTGGTGATCATGCGCGGGCGCAGCGAAGTGGGCTATTTCCTGCCGGCGCGCTGCTGGCGCCAGCGTGACGACGATCCGCTGGCGGCGGCCGCCGCCGACCAGCTGTTGGACGCGGCCGGGTTCCAGGCCGAGGACATCCAGCAGGTGGAGCAGGAATTCAACGCGATGCGCCAGCGCACCGTGCTGCATTCACGGCGCTGAGCGGCCGCCGGGCCATGCCCGGCTAGCGTCGTCTGTAGATCCACGCCATGCGTGGATGGGGCTACGCTGCGGCCCCACGCTCACTGGTGATGCGTGCACCTTCGCGCATCACCAGGGTCACCGGGGTCTTTTCCACCACCTCCAGCAACCGCTGCCACTGCGCATCGCTCAGCGCGGCGCTGGCATGCAGCACGCGGTGCACGTGGAAGCGTCCATCCGCGTCACGTTCCGAGCGCAGCTCGGCATGGAACTCGCCCAGTTCCCAACCCTTGCGCTGCGCATACATGCGCAGGGTGATGGCGGTGCACGCCGCCAGCGAGGCCAGGTACAGGTCGAACGGTGCGAAGCCCTTGCCCTGGCCGCCTAGCGAGGCTGGTTCATCGGCGTCCACCTCGAAGTGGCCATTGCTGATGTGATGCAGGTAGTTGTCGGCGGTTGAAACAATGCGTGCGTAGGCCATCACATTCTCCATCTATCCATGGCGTCGAGCCACGCTCGACCAAACCCACTGTAGCGTCGAGCCATGCTCGACGGCTCCCCAAAAGGCGGCGCCAGCCAGGACCGGCGCCGCCACGCAATCACTCGGTACGATCGTACGAGAACTGGATGCCTGCCGTACCACCGGTTTCAATGAAGAGGTTCATGAAGGCCGGCACCGTTTCCGAACGGGCCCAGTCGCGCTGCAGTTCGCAGAACAGCTGCGGCACGCTGATCAGCTGGCCACCGGCCTGTTCGATGCGGCGCAGCGCCGCATCGTGCGCGGCCAGCGAGGTACCGCCGACGGCGTCGACCACCACATACACCTCATAGCCTTCCTTCAACGCGTCCAAGGCCGGGAAGGTCAGGCAGGCCTCGGTCCACAGCGCGGTCATGATCAGCTTGCGGCGTCCGGTGGCTTCCACCGCCTTGCGGAACTCGACGTCCTCCCAGGAATTGATGGTGGTGCGATCGTAGGTGGGGTAGTCGCCCAGCACCTTGCGCAGCTGTGGAATCGGCGGCTTGTTCAGGCCGGTCTTGACGTTGACCGTCGAATGCACGATCGGCAGACCGTAAGCCACTGCGGCCTTGGCGGTGCCGACAATGTTGTTGACCAGCAACTGGCGGTCCATCGAGGCGATGGAGTTCACCTGCACCGGCTGGTAGTCGATGATGATGAAGGCGGAATTCTGCGGGGTCAGCAGATGATCGCTGGCCGGGTCGCGGATCGGTTCACTGGACATGGTGGGTCTCCATTGCAGGAGCGGCGCGAGGCCGCGGGGGAATGCCCGGGGGTGGGCAGGGGCAGGATGGCAGGGCAGGGGACGCGGCTATTCGGCGTCCAGGGCGCCGCTATCGTGCACGATGCGCCCGCCGACCAGGGTGAGCAGCGAGCGCAGCGAGTGGATGCGACGGGCCGGCATGGTCAGGTAGGGTTGGTCGAGCACAGCCAGATCAGCCAGCTTTCCCGCAGTGAGAGAGCCGCGCTCGTCTTCGGCAAACGACAGCCAGGCCGCATTGCGGGTGAACAGGCGCAGTGCCGCATCGCGGGTGATGAGGTTGTCCTCGCTGCGGCGCACGCCTGCCAGTGGCTGGCCGTCAACGTGGTACTGGATGGCCTGCCAGACGCCTGCCACGCCGATGCGGGTGGAGTCGGTGCCACCCGCCACCGGAATGCCGAGCGCCATCGCGGCCCGCACCGGGGCGCTGGACGCCGCAACCTGTGCCGTGTTGGCGGCATGGATCGCGGTGGTTTCAAAGTACGGTCCCATCTGTACGCTGTAGGCCAGCCCGAGCCGGGCCATGCGCTGCAACGTCCGCTGTGACCCGGTGTTCAGGTGCGCGATGGCCCAGCGCAGCGGCCGCAGGTCATGATCGCGCGCCACCACCTCGAAGGCGTCCAGGATGGCATCGGCGGCATCATCGGTATATGCGTGGATCTCCAGCGGGATGCGCCGCTCCGCGGCCAGCCGGGCGACCTCGATCAGCTCCTGCCGGGCCTCGGCCGGCGGATCGAAACCAGGCCCCATCAGGACGCCGTCGTTCATGGCGGTGACCAGGTTCTCACCCAGGCCGAGGAAGGCGATGTCGCCATCGTCGTGCCGGTTCGGACGGAACGCCATCACATTGCGGAACCACTCGGCTTCATCACCGTGGCTGCCGGCCGGAATGCGGTAGCCGGCGCGCAGCGTCAGCCCGCCCTGGTCGCGTAGCTTGAACAGGGGTTCGTAGGACGATGGTGGGCCGGCGGACGGATCGATGAAACCGGTCACGCCCTGCGCGTTGAGGGCAGCGAAGAAGGTCCGCAGGCTCTCTTCGTGATCGGTGCTGGCACTGATCTGCGCGAACAGTGCATTGAATGGACCGATGCCACCGGACAGGCGGCCGGTGGCCTGTCCGTCATTGTCGCGCTCGACGATGATGCCCGGGGGCAGGCGGGGCTGCTCGCCCTGCAGATCCAGCGCTGCGATGCCGGCACGATTGAGCAGGGCGTAGTCGTACAGATGCTGCACGTAGACCGGCCTGTCCGGCAGGGCGGCATCGAGCTCGGCGCGGGTCGGGGCCCGGCCCTCCGCGAACTGTTCGGGATGCCACGCACCGACCACGGCGGCCCATTGCCCGTCAGGCTTGCGCTGGGCATCCCGCTGCAGCCGCTGCAGCGCCTCGGACAGCGTGGGAGCGTCGAACCAGTAGGTTTCGAAGGTGAACGTCTGGCCGCCGCGGATTGCGTGGATGTGCGTGTCGATCAGGCCCGGAACGACGGTGCGCCGTTGCAGGTCGATGACCCGGGTGCTGGGGCCGATATGACGTTGCATGGCGCGGTCACTGCCGACCGCCAGGATTCGCTCGCCGCGGATGGCAAGCGCGCTGGCACGTGGCGTAGTGCTGTCCTGGGTCAACAGCAGGCCATTGCGCAGCACCAGGTCGGCCGGCTCGGCCGCTGCCGCCACGGTTGGCAGCACAAGCATGAAGAGGAGGAGCAGTACGCGCATGGAAGTGTCTCGCTCTGGGGGGAGGGGCAATCGCCGCGGGGCGCCGGGGTGGCGGAGGCATCCAGCGCTTCCCCCGGTGATGTGGATACGCCATCGGCGGGTTGTTGGGGCGTCGCGGCCTCAGTAGCGCCAGAGCGCCTCAAGGCCGATGAAATGGACGGTGTCGGCGCGCCCGGTGTCCCGGATGAAGCGACCCGGCCTGAAGATCGAATAGGCCGCTTCGACGCTGAGCTGGCGGGAGATCTCGCGCCCCAGCACCAGATCCGCCTGCGTGCCTATGTACCGGGCGCGGCTGTTGCCCGCCGGCCGCAGCAGGTTTCCGGCAACGCCATACACGCCGTCGCGCCCGCTCTGCCGCCAGTAGAAGACGACTGCGCTGGCCAATGACCAGCCACCAGCCAGATCCAGTTCCAGCGAGGGGTGCAGGTTGATCAGGTTGCTCGGGCCGACCTGGCCGCTTTCGCCGAAGTACTTGCCCTTCGGGAACATCATGTTGAAGGTCTGCAACGCGCGATCGTCGGGGTCACGGTCGCCGCTGATGATGTTGGCCTTCAGGCCGAGCCGTGGCGAGAGCGGCCACGCATCGAAGCGATGGCGCACATCGCTGGCGACCGACCACGCACGTACCGGCGCGCCGGCGAAACTGCCGTACTGGAAGAATCCCTCCAGGTCCCAGCTCCATCCGTTGCGACGACCCGACCAGCGGCTGCCCAGCGTATTGCGGGTTTCGGCACCTTCTCCCTGATCGTAGCGGGCGCGATCGCTGGACAGGCCCAGGTAGTAGAGATCCAGGCAGGTATCGCGGTGGTTTCCGGGGTCCTGGAAGGTGGTGTACACGCCCCACACGCGCCGCTGCGGATCACCACGGTCATTGAAGGAACCCATGGCATTGCGTACCGGGCGCAGCAGGAAGGCTTCGGTACGGGAGTGCGACGTCCGCTACGCGAGCAGGCCACCATCGAATGCGCGCAGGACATTGGGTCCATAGCGCACCGAAACCAGGCGCTCGCTGCCGTAGGCCAGTACCTGCCGGCCCACGCGCAAGGTCGCACCTGCGTCGCGCGAGGGCAGCGAAAGATCGACGAAGCCCTGCAGGACCTCGGCGCCGGTATCGTCCACCGGGCCCATGGTGCTGTCGTCGCGACGGGCATGGGTCAGGTTGAGCTGGGTGAAAACCCTGGCATGCTCGTTGAGCTTCAGATCGGCATACGGCAGCGCACGATAGAGCGCACTGCCGTCGCGCTTGACAGGTGCGTGCCCGAACTCATTACTGGTGTAGTGCTCGTAGCGCGCACGCAGCTCGGCGCCGACGGTCAGGCTGCCGGATGCACCGAACGGCAGCCATTTTCCCTTCTCCCACCAGGCGCCGGAACGGAAGGCCGGATCCTGCAGGTAGCGGTAGTCTTCGCTGTAGCGCCACGGATCGATGGCGGGTGGTGACGGCACGATCTCTTCCGCGCCGGCCGCAGCGGCGAACAGGGCGGCAAGCGCGCCCATCGAACGCGCCGCGATGCCTGCTGCAGGGGAAACTGGCCAACGCATGATCGCCTCCGGTGCAGGATGGAAAAAGGAAGGACAAAGCAGGGCGGCGGCACTGTGGCGCACCGCCCCGCACGGCGTCAGCTGCGCTGCGAATCCAGCTGTTCGTGGTTCTTCTGCACGTCCTGTGCCTTCAGGTAGCTTTCGATCAGCAGCTGGTAGTTCGGGAAGATCTTCGTGTAGACCTCGGCCCACTGCTGGGCATCGTCGCGGTTCCAGGTGCGTTGGATCTCCGAGGCCACCGCAGCGGTGTCCATCGGCACAACACCGGCCTGCACCACGCGGGCCAGGGTGATCTCTTCGGCCATCTTCGAGTAGGTGCCGGACGCGTCGATGACTGCGAACACCTGGTAGCCATCGGCAACGGCGGCGATTGACGGGAAGGCCATGCACACGCTGGTGATGGTGCCGGCGATGATCAGCTGCTTGCGGCCGGTGGCCTTCACCGCGGCAACGAATTCCGGGTTGTCCCAGGCGTTGATCTCACCCTTGCGCGCCACGTACTGGGCGTGCGGGGCCGCGTCGTGGATCTCCGGGATCAGCGGGCCATTCGGGCCCTGCGGAACAGAGGCGGTGGTAATCACCGGCATCTTTGCCAGCGTGGCCATCTTCGCCAGCGCGGTGGCGTGGGCGCGCACGCTGGTGAACGGCATGTCACCGATGGTCTGGAACAGGCCGCTCTGATGGTCGATCAGCAGCATCGCGGCGTTGTCCGGATCGATCACCGGGCGGGCACCGTTGAAGTTGGCGGGGGTACTCATGGTCAGTCTCCTGGAGAAGGTGGGCGATG
The DNA here is from genome assembly GCF_001499715.1 of Stenotrophomonas thermophila. NCBI lineage: Bacteria > Pseudomonadati > Pseudomonadota > Gammaproteobacteria > Lysobacterales > Lysobacteraceae > Stenotrophomonas > Stenotrophomonas thermophila. The sequence continues at coordinate 42,552 of NZ_CVIW01000014.1, forward strand.
GCCCGGAAGGTGCGGCGGGCCAATCCCCGCCGCATTGAAACGATCAGTGCGCGATCTGGCCGAAGCGGCCGCTGTTGAAGTCGTTGACCGCCTGCGCGATCTCGGCCTGGCTGTTCATCACGAACGGGCCATAGCCCACCACCGGCTCGTCGATCGGTTCACCGCTGAGCAGCAGCACGGTGGCGTCGCTGTCGGCGTCGACGAACACGTCCTCGCCGCTGCGGTCGAAGGTGACCAGCTGCGCCTCGCCGACCGGCTGGCCGCCGTTGATCCGCACCGAGCCCTTCAGCACCACCAGCGCCAGCGTGCGGCCATCGGCGACCGGCAGTTCGGCGTGGTGGCCCTGCCGCAGGCGGATGTCCCAGACATCCATCGGCGTGTGGGTGCGGGCCGGGCCGGCATGACCGTCGAAGCGGCCGGCGATGACACGCACGCGCCCGGCACCTTCAGGCAATTCAACCAAGGGGATCTGTGCGTCGAGCAGGGTCTGGTAGCCCGGTGCACCCATCTTGTCCTGCGCCGGCAGGTTCACCCACAGCTGGACCATGTCCAGCGTGCCGCCCCGCTTGCTGAACTCGGGTGTGTGGAACTCCTCGTGGAGGATGCCGGAGGCAGCGGTCATCCACTGCACGTCACCCGGGCCGATGGTGCCGCCGGCGCCGGTTGAATCGCGGTGGGCGACCTCGCCCTCATAGACGATGGTGACGGTCTCGAAACCGCGATGCGGATGCTGGCCGACCCCGCGCGGGGTATCGCTGGGGGCGAAGGTATAAGGGCCGGCGTAGTCCAGCAGCAGGAACGGGCTCAGGTGCTGGCCGTGGGTGTTGTAGGAAAACATCGAGCGGGCGGGGAATCCGTCGCCCACCCAGTGCGGGCGCGGGGCGCTGTAGGTACCGGTGACACGCTTCATGGCGATCTCCTGGCCGGGGCTACCGGCCGCTGTTCTTCGTTGCAGGAGACGATATCGCCGCGACAATTAGGCCGGTAGACGCCAATATTTGCCGTCATAGTCCTATCTGGTGAACAATGGGTGCGCGCCTTGCGCCACAGGAGATCGCCCCGTGTTCATCGCTGATATCCGCCGTTGCGACCTCAACGACCTGTTCTACTTCGCCATGGTGGTCGAGCACGGCGGCTTCTCGCAGGCCGGCCGGGCACTGGCCATGCCGAAGTCGAAACTGAGCCGGCGCATCGCGCTGCTGGAGGAACGGTTGGGCGTGCGCCTGATCCAGCGCTCGACCCGGCGCTTCTCGGTCACCGAGGTCGGCCAGGACTACTACCGCCATTGCAAGGCCATGCTGGTCGAGGCCGAAGCGGCCGAAGAAGCGATTGCGATGTCACGCGCCGAGCCGCGCGGCACCATCCGCCTGGCGTGCCCGATCGCGATCCTGCATGCTCGCGTCGGCGCGATGCTGGCTGATTTCCTGGCTCTGTACCCGCAGGTGACGGTGCAGCTGGAGGCCACCAACCGGCGCGTGGATGTGGTGGGCGAAGGCATGGACGTGGCGATCCGGGTGCGGCCGCCGCCGCTGGAGGACAGTGACCTGGTGGTACGCGTGCTGGCGCGCCGGGTCTGGTGTACCAGTGCCAGCCCGGCGCTGCTGCAGCGGCTGGGCACGCCGCGGGTGCCGGCCGACCTGGCGATGATGCCGACCGTGGATCTGGCATCGCCCAGCCAGCAGCATGTTTGGGAGTACACCGGGCCGGAGGACGTGCAGGCCAGCGTGCACCATCGCCCGCGGCTGGTCAGCGATGACATGTTGGCGTTGCGCACCGCCGCGGTGGCAGGGGTGGGGTTGTTGATGTTGCCGCGGATGATGATCACCGATGAGCTGGCCAGTGGCGCGCTGGTGCCGGTGCTGCAGGAGTGGGTGCCGAAGCACGGCATCGTGCATGCGGTGTTCCCGTCGCGGCGGGGGCTGCTGCCAGCGGTGCGCGCGTTGATCGACTACCTCGCCGAGCGGTTCGGTGCGTTGGAGGAGCCCTAGGTCTTCCATCCACGCACGGCGTGGTCTACTGAACCTGCCATGCGTGGATGATGGTTCGGGGTGCGGCTTGCCGCCTGCGGCTGCGCAGCCCACAATCCACGCCCGGACCGTCGCCATCACGCCCATCATTCCCCGGTCCGGCCTTGGCACCTATGTCTCCCAATGCCCTGGCGCTGGTCGAGCTGCTGATCCGCGAGCGCCGTGCGTTGTCTCGCTTCATCGCGCGCTATCTCGACCCGGCCAGTACCGAGGACACCCTGCAGAACCTGTACCTGAAGGCCAGTAGCGTGCCCGGCGATCCGCCCATCCTCGAGCCGCGCGGCTATCTGTACCGGATGGCCTACCACCACGCGCTCAACCGCAGCCAGTCCGACGCCCGCGAACGCCGTGCCATGGCCGAGTACGCCACCGACATGGCCGAGGCGGGCCACGACGGCGAGGCCCAGGCGCTGGACCAGGCACAACTGCGCGAGATCACCCGGACCATCCTTGCGCTGCCAGCGCAGGTACGCGAATGCTTCGTGCTCAACCGGTATCTGGGCCTGAGCGAGCGCGAGATCGCCGCCCGGCTGGGTATTTCCAAGAGCCTGGTCGGCAAGCATGTGCTGCGCGCGGCGCTGTTGATCCAGCAGCACCAGCAGGGAATGCATCGATGAGCTGCGATTGCCGTGGGCAGATCGCGCCCGCCGTTGTCACAACAGGAAGGCGCACCCGTTCGCGGTGCGGCAGGCCACAACCATGACCACGTCCGAACCCTCGCCGCGTCAGGCCAGCCAGGCGTTGCGCTGGGTGATACGGTGCAGTGCAGGCCCGCTGCCGGAACGCCAGCAACGCAGTCTGCAGCGCTGGCTGCAGGCCGATCCCCGCCATGCGCTGGCCTGGCGCCAGCAGCAGGCCTTCTGGCAGGGCTTGGATGCCGCCGGGCCCGAGGTGCTGGCCGCGCTGCCCGGGTTGACGGCTGATCGCCAAGGGTTGCGCCCCATCGCGCCGCGCCGCCGCCTGACGTGGCTGCTGGCCAGTGCTGCCGCAGTGGTGCTGATGGTTGCCGCTGCGCCACACGCGCTGCTGCTGGCACGCAGTGACCTGCGCAGCAGCGATGCACCGCGCGTTGTGCAGTTGGACGACGGCAGTACGGCGGTACTCGACGCTGGCACCGCACTGGCGATTGAATTCGATGGCCAGCAGCGCCACCTTCGCCTGCTGCGCGGCCAGGCCTGGTTCCAGGTAGCGCACGAGGCGCGCCCGTTCCAGGTGGAGGCGGCGGGCGGCCTGGTCCGTGACATCGGCACTGCCTTCAGCGTGTCGATGCAGGACACCACGGTCGCGACCCAGGTCAGCGAGGGCATGGTCGATGTGCGCCCGGGCGATGGCAGCGTGCAGCGCCTGCATGCCGGGCAGGCACGTGTATTCCGTGACGGTCGCTGGCTGCGGCCGGTGCAGCTGGAAGATACCGCGACCATCGCGCCGTGGCGGCGTGGCGAGGTAGTGATCGACGATCAGCCCGCCGCGCAGGCCATTGCCGATCTGGCGCGCTACCGTCGTGCTCCGGTCTGGGTACTGGGCGGGCAGGGCGCGAGCGTGCGGGTCAGTGGCCTGTTCCACCTGCAGCAACCGGAGACTGCCATCAATGCGGTGGTCGCCCAGGCAGGATTGCGTGTGCAGCGCTTGCCCGGCGGAGCGCTGGTGGTGTGGTGAGGTGCCTGCGGCGCGGCGCACAGCGCGCCACATGAAAAAAAAGCATGAAAGAACTGTGGGCACTCGCTGTGGCCTGCTGTCTATAGAGGTATAGCCAGAGCGAAACACCGTTTCTCCTCAAGCCAGACATGCCACCGGCACCGGATGTGCCCGTGGTTCCGCCGCGCTTGAGGAGTTCCCGTCCATGCCGTCCACGGCATCCGCCTGTCATCGTCGCGCCACCGCTCTGGCCCTGGCTGTTTCCACCGCATTGCTGCCGCTGGCCTGGGTGCCGGCCGGGCAGGCGCAACCGGCGATCATCGCGCCGGTGCGCCAGTACACCATTCCGGAACAGCCCTTGGCCGATGCCGTGCGTGCCTTTGGCCGCCAGGCCGATGTGCAGGTGGTGTTCCGCAGTGACCTGGTGGAGGGCCGCCGCTCCAGTGCAGTGCGTGGTGAGTACAGCCAGATGCAGGCCCTGCAGCAGCTGCTGCGCGGCAGCGGCGTGCGTGCGCAGCGCGGCATGGACGGTACCTGGAGCCTGCGGGCCGCAGCGGAGGCGGGGGAGGGGAAGGGGTGCGGGTGACCGAAACACTGGACGTGGCCGGTCGCCTTCAGTCGGAAGGGGGCGAGGCGCGTGATCGACGCGGCTACGATGATGTGTTCGCGCTGGACCTGACCACGGCGTATTCGGGGCGCGACCGGGTGGAGCGTTACCGTGGCTCCAATCCGGCCGACGTGGTCAAGGATCTGGTCGGTGTGTTCAGTGGCGATGCGCGCAACAGTGGCGCGCTGGACGTCAACATCCGTGGCATCCAGGGGCCCGGGCGGGTGCCGGTCAGCGTCGACGGCGGCGAACAGGCGCTCACGGTCTGGCGTGGCTACAACGGCGTCAGCAACCGCAACTACATCGATCCCAACCTGATTGGTGGCATCCAGGTCATCAAGGGGCCAGGGCTGGTGCGCGATGTGCACAGCGGGATCGGTGGCGCGCTGGTGATCAAGACCATCGACGTCGATGACGTCGTCGCTGCCGGCGAGCGCTTCGGCGGGGAGCTGAAGATCGAAGGCAGCAGCAATGCGGTGGCGCCGCGCCTGCCGCGGCTGCACACCGGTGAGGATTACCGCACCGTGCCGGGTTTCCCGCAGGGCTCGCCGAACTCACCCTACGACGACCGCACCCTGGTGGTGCCGGTGAAGTCGCGCAGTGGCAACAACCCCTTCGATGGCGAGGACCAGGCCTGGCGCCTGGCGCTGGGCGTGCGTGGCGGCAACGTCGACCTGATGGCCGCCTACGCCTGGCGCAAGCGCGGCAACTACTTCTCCGGGTCCAACGGTAGCGCCTACTACGAACAGGACCGGCGCGAGCAGTTCGAGTACCAGGGCATCGACTACATCACCACGCTGGCGCGCTACTTCAAGCCCGGCGATGAAGTGCCCAATACTTCCAGCGAACAGGAGTCCTGGCTGATCAAGGGCAGCTGGCAGATCAACGATGACCAGCAGTTGAAGGCGACCTGGCGGCGAACGCTGTCGCACTACGGCGAGATCATGCCGTCGCGCATCCTGTCGGCACCGGACTATGGGCGCATCCAGTGGCCACTCAGCCGGGTTGCGTCCGATGCCTGGAACCTGGAGTACCGCTTCCAGCCGGCCGGCAGCCACTGGCTGGATCTGTACGCCAACCTGTGGCGCACCGAGACGGACAGCGATACCTACACGGCAGGCGGCTTTCCCAACTTCGCGCCGGGAAACCCGGCGTGGAACCCGGGCGTCAGCCCGATCCTGCGCAACACCGCGCTGGCCAATGCGCGCAATGACCGCACCGGCCTGATTCTGAGCAACCGTTTCGCCCTGCATTCCACCCTCGACCTGACCGTGGGCGGCAACTGGCAGTACGAAAAGCTCGGCTCGCGTGACCCGTACTTCGGTCCTTCTGATGGTTGGCGCATGTACCCGCGTGCCGGGCGCCGCCAGGAGGGTGAAGGCTACCTCGATCTGGAGTGGCGCCCGTTCGAGTTCCTCACCCTCAACGCCGGCGTGCGCTACAGCCGCTACTGGGCGTTCGACGACTTCCTGCAGGCGCATCAGGAGCTGCTGACGAAGGGCGTGGGCAGCAAGGAGGCGACCTACCGGACCAACGAGCTGCCCGAGCGGCCGGCCAGTCTGCAGGCGGAGATCGACGCGCTCGAGGCCGAACGTGAGTTCTGGGAGAGCATTGGCATGGGTTCGGTGATCGACGATGCGTTGCATGGCCTGCTGGCGTACTACGAGACGCCGCAGGCGGTGGAACACCGCATCGCCTGGCAGCCTGATGCCAGCGGCAATTACAGCCGTGCCACCAACCCCTGCCTCAATGGTCAAGTGGCGGCGATTCCCGGTGCGCTGCCGCTCTATGCGGGCAGCGACCTGGTCTGCAGCATCGGCAGCACCCTGCAGTCGCGACCGGTGGATGGACGCAATGAGCGCCGTCGTGACCATGCCTGGCTTCCCAGTTTCTCGGCCACGGTGAACCTGTCGCCGGCCGCACGCGTCTACCTGCGCTACAGCGAGGCGGTGCGCTTCCCGAGCATGTTCGAAAGCACCATCGCCTTCTCCAGCAGCCTCAACCCGCTGTATGCGCTCAAGCCGGAACACGCCTACAACTACGAACTGGGCTACGTGCACAACCTTTCCGGCCTGTTCGGCAACACCGCCGATGCCGATGTCAAGCTGGCCTATTACGTGCACAAGACCCGCAATGTGATCGAGCGTGATGCGTATTTCCTGTTCGACAACATCGACAAGCAGACCATTCGCGGCATCGAGCTGCAGGCGCGCTTCGACAACCGGCGCTTCTTCACTGACCTGGGCATCGCCCGCACGCTGGAAAACGAAGTGTGCGACGAAAGTACGGCGGTGCTGCTGGACGCCAATCGTGGCCTGGTCCCGAACTGCGTGCAGGACGGCTTCGTCAGTGGTTACCTGCTGACCCAGGCGATTCCGAAGCTGTCGGTGAACCTGTCGCTGGGCACGCGCCTGTTCGATGAGCAGTTGGAACTGGGCAGCCGCATCGTCCACTACCAGCGCCACGGGAACCCCAATCTGCAGGCGTACCGCGACCGGCTGCTGGCCGGTGGCAGCAGCCTGCTGTGGCAGAACGTGCCGTTCACCTGGGGCAACATCACCACCGTCGACGCCTATGCGCGCTGGCGCTTCAACGAGCACGCCAGCGTCGAGCTGGTCGGCAGCAACCTCGGCAACCGCTACTACGTCGACCCAGCCACGCGCTCCACGCTGCCGGCGCCGGGTCGCACGATCAAGCTCGGCGTCACCGCGCGCTTCTGATGTATCCGTTTCACGCGTTGTACCCGTAGTTCCATCAACCCAAGGAGCAATACCATGAAGATGATCTCCCGTTCGGTTCTCGCCGTTGCGGCAACCTTCGCCCTGGCCGGTGCCGCGCAGGCAGCCGATATCGTGGGCGCAGCCAGCCCGGTGACCGATGCCGAGCTGTACGTCGCCGTCGGTGAATCGCAGGTCAACGGTGGCCCGCACCAGGCTGGCAAGGCCGGCATCGGCGTCGGCACCGTCTCCGGCGCCCGCCGTGTCGACTTCCAGGGCCTGTCAGCATACTCGGTGCCGACCACGGTCAACGGCACCACCGTGCGCACCCTGGCCATGCCGATCACCGGCGCGCCGGGCAGCCACTCGGGTATGGGTCACTTCAACTTCGTCAAGGTCGGCAGCGGCGATGTGTGGTTCGGCGAGTGGTCCAAGGATGGCGCCGCCGGTGGCTTCAACAACCGCCAGGTCTATTTCGTCGGTGACCGCACCGGCACCACGCTGCCGGCCGGTGTGGCCACCTACAGCGTGGCAGGCCTGAACAAGTTCAATGGCAGCAACCTGCTGTCGGGCACCTTCCGCGCCAACTTCGGCAATGGCAGCCTGCTCGGTGGCCTGAGCGGTGGCGGCCTGTCGATCAACGTCAACGCCAACATCAACAGCGCCAACGCCTCGTTCGCCGGCACCGCCACCGCCAACGGCTCGGTCACCGGCACCACCCAGGGCCAGTTCTTCGGTGCCAACGCGGCCACCCTGGCCGGTATCGCCACGTTCACCGGCAACAGCCAGTACGACACCGCTTTCGGCGGCAGCAAGAACTGATCGCCACGCCCCTGACGGGGCAGGGCAGGGACAAGCCGCGATCCGCCAGTCCCTGTTTCGGCCCGGTGTACGCCCCACCACGGATCGACCATGCGCCCCCCCATCTTTCCTCTCGTCCTGCTGCTGGCCGCCGCCGACGTGCGCGCCCAGCAGGACGATCTTCGACGCGTGCTTGAACAGGGCGCTGAGCTGCGCCACCAGCAGCAGGACCAGCAGCGCCTGCAGCAGGCCGAGTCGGAGCGGCCAACCATCACCATCGACGGCCAGACGCTGCGCGTGGAGCGCACCGTCGATGATCTGGGCCAGGCTCTCTACCTGTCTCTGCAGCATCAGCAATGGCAGGCCGCCGCTGCGTTTCTCGACGAGTACATCGAACTGCCTGGGCATGACCCCCTGCTGCGCCACCATGCGCAGGGAGCGCTGGCACGGGTGGCCGGCGACCATCGTCGCGCGGCGATGGAGTACGAAGCGCTGCTGACGGCGCAGCCGGATTTCCTGCCGGCCCGCCTCGAGCTGGCACGTGTCTATGCGGAAGACCAGCGCGATCGCGATGCGGCCGCGCTGTTCATGGCCATCGCTGCGGGCATCGATGCCGATGATCCGGCCACGGCCGGCGTCCGCGCGCGCGTGGACGGTTACCTCAGTGCCCTGCACGCGCGCCAGCGCTGGAAAGGCGCGCTGTCCGCCGGCCCGGCATGGAGTGACAACATCAACCGCAGCTCGGCCAGCCGCACCTGCCTGTTCGGCACGGGCGACGCCTGCATCATCGAACGGAAACTGCCCGACGCCCAGCGCGCGCCGGGTCTTGACTACGACGCCAGCCTGGAACGGCGCTGGGTGCTCGGCGGGCATCATGGACTGTACGTGCGCGGTCTCGCCTTCGGTCAGGCATGGCGCGGGCACAGTGCGTACAACGAGCTCAATACCAACGTGCAGGCGGGTTACAGCTGGCGTAGTGCACGGCAGACCGTGATGCTCGCCCCCAGCTATGACTACCAGGCCCTGGGCAACCATGCGCTGCAGGGCGGCAGTGGCGTGCACGCGGAATGGCAGTACGCCCTGGATGCACGCAGCCTGCTCAAGCTGGAGGCTGACTGGAAGCGCCAGCGCTATCGCCAGCAGGGCCTTGCCAGCAACTACGACGGCGAGCTGGCATCGGCGTATGCCACCTGGTTCCGCGCGCTCAACCCGCGCTGGACGGTCTTCGCCGGGCTGGATGTCACCGGCAGCAGCGCCGCCGACCCGGCCAACGGTTACCGTCAGCATGGCCTGCGCCTGGGGGCGGCGCGCCAGTGGACGGGCACCACCGCCACCGTATTCGTGTCGCTGCGCCACCGCGACTACGACGCCTGGAGTCCGTTGCTGGAGGCTCGCAGGCAGGACGACGAACAGAACCTGATCGCCATCGTCCGCAGCGAGCGCCTGGCCGTGGCCGGGCTGGTGCCCAGCCTGAGCCTGCGCTACGCGCGCATCGACAGCAACGTCGGCTGGCTGTACAGCCATGACCGCAGCCTGCTCAGCCTGAAGTGGGAACGGGCCTTCTGAGCGCACCGCTGCAATGCCGCGGTGAACGCGCCGTGGCCGCGATCTTCATCCATCATCACGCGCTCTTGTAGCCCGGTTCGCGCATCCTGCGGGCGTTGCGGCAGAGGTGGGCCGCGTGTATCGAGGAGCGCCGGTCGTGCTGGAAGCGGTCAACAAACCAGAGGGCCTGAAAGGGCTGCGTGTACTGGTGGCGGAGGATGAATTCGCCATCGCGATGTTCCTGGTCGACTATCTGGAGCTGAAAGGCGCTCAGGTGGTGGGGCCTGCCGGTGACCTGCAGGCGCTGGGGCAGCTGGTCGATACCCACCCCATCGATGTGGCATTGCTGGACATCAACCTGGGCGGTGAGCAGGTCTATCCGCTGGCCGATCGGCTGGCCGCTGCGGGCACGCCCTTCCTGCTGACCTCCGGTTACGACGACAACCTGCCCAGCCGCTTCGCCAGCGCGCCGCGCTGTACCAAGCCTTATCACATCGAAACCCTGGTGCAGCAGCTGGCCGGGCTGGTGGCGGCGCCGCAGGTCTCTGCGGTCATCGCCTGATTGCGCGGCATGTCGCGCCGTCCTGAAGGCATCCACGCCGCCAAGCTGCGTGGCGGGGTGCCACCTGCTCCGCACCTGCATGCGCGCCACGATGGCATGGCCGCCCGCATTGCCCGCCACGACTGGTCAGCCACTCCACTGGGTGCGATCGACCGATGGCCGCCGCACCTGCGCGCCACCGTCGACCTGATGCTGGCCCATGGTTTCCCGATGATCGTGCTGTGGGGCGAGCAGCTGGTGCAGCTCTACAACGATGGCTATGCCGAGATCCTCGCCGACAAGCATCCTGGAGGCCTTGGCCAGCCCACGCGCGAATGCTGGCCCGAGGTCTGGCACATCAACGGCCCTATCTACCAGCGAGTGTGGCAGGGCGAGACCATCACCTATGAGGACAAGCTCTATCCACTGGCGCGGCGGGGACGGTTGGAGGATGTCTGGTTCACCATCACCTACAGCCCGATCCGTGGAGAAGAGGATTGCATCAATGGCGTGCTGGTGACCATGTTCGAGACAACGGCCGCGCATGTCGCGCAGGCGGCCCGCGAGCGTGAGGAGCAGAAGCGCCGCGAGAGTGACCACCGCTTGGCGCTGGCCTTCAAGGTGCTGCCGGTGGGTGTCTGCATAGTCGACGCCGACGGCCGCCTGCAGCTGTCCAACGACCGGATGCGGACCTATCTTCCCACCGGCAAGGTGCCCTCCACCGATCGCCCGAACCACTACCGCTGGCAGGGCACGCATCCGGACGGCTCGCGCATCGAACCCCACGATTTCGCCATTGCCCGCGCCCTGCGGGGGGAGACGGTAGTCCCTGGCCTCGAATTCCAGTTCATCCATGACGATGGGCGCGCCCGCTGGACCCGCGTCGCCGCTGCGCCGCTGCGCGATGCCGAGGGCGAGGTGACCGGGGTGTTCGCCATTGCGGTGGATATCGACGACCTCAAGCGTGCGACCGAGCGCCAGGCGGTACTGCTGGCCGAACTGCAGCATCGCGTTCGCAACATCATGTCCACCATCCACGCCATTGCCTGGCGCACGCGTACGACTGTCGGCAGCGTGGACGAGTATGCCGCGCGCCTGTGCGGACGGCTGATGTCCCTGGCACGCACGCAGAGCCTGCTGACCCGCGGCGCCAATGCAGGGGTCTGCCTGCGCGGCATGCTCGACCAGGAAATCGCGGCACAGGCACCGGCGGATGCCGTCTATCAGCTGCGGGGTGAGGACGTGCTGTTGCCACCGAAGGCGGCTGAAGTGCTGTCGCTGGCCATCCATGAGCTGGTCGCCAATGCACTCCGGCATGGCGCATTGACCCGCGAGGACGGCCGGATCGAGGTCTGCTGGCAGTTGCAGGTGCAGGACGGGCAGCCATGGCTGGGCCTGCACTGGTGCGAGCGCCATGCCGAGGTGGAGGGCTGGGAGATGCCGCAGCAGCGTGGCCTGGGCCGGGCGTTGATCGAGCAGCGCATTCCGTATGAACTGGCAGGCAGCGGCGAGTTGCGCTTTGCCCCGCAGGGGCTGGATGCCTGGATCCGCTTTCCGCTGCGCGAGCGCGACAGCCTGCTGCAGACTGACGCCCCAGGCGCTGGGGCGCCGGGGTGAAAAGGGATTTATCCCCAATTTGGCCAAATTGGGTATAGTGGTCATCATCCACCCTGTCTGGAGCCGTGCCATGACCCTGCCGCTGGATCTGCCTGGCCTTGAAAAAGCCCCGGCCTCGTCGGTGAAGACCCGGGGCTGGCCGAGCCTGATGCGCACCGTGCGCGAGAAGCAGGCGCTGGTCATCACCAATCACAATCATCCGGAAGCGGTGATCGTGGACATCCGTACCTATCAGGAGCTGCTGGCCAAGGCTGCGGGTGGCGATGCCGGTGAGCGCAACGAAGAGCTGCTGCGCCTGCGCAGCGAATTTGACCAGAAGCTGGCCGGGCTGCAGCGCGGGGAGGGGCTGGGCAAGGTGCTGGGCCAGCCGATCCGCCGCGGCCGCAAGGTCACCCTCGGCCGTCCACTCTGACCGATGGGGCGGATCCTGGTGCTGGCCGGCGTCAACGGCGCCGGCAAGAGTTCGCTGCTGGGTACCTGGCTGGAAGCCGAGGGTCTGAGCTGGTTCAATCCCGATGCGTTCACCCGGTGCCTGGTGGAGGTCGGCTGGCCACCGCCTGACGCCAACGCCGAGGCCTGGCAGGAAGGCACCCGTCGCCTGCGCCAGGCCATGGCCGAGGGCACGGACTTCGCCTTCGAAACCACGCTGGGGGGTAACACCATCCCACGACTGCTGCGCGAGGCCTGCGTACACCATCACGTTGCGATCTGGTTCTGCGGCCTGGCCACGGTGGAGCTGCATATTGCCCGCGTTGCAGCGCGTGTGGCCGCCGGCGGCCATGACATTCCAGTGGAGAAGATCCACGCCCGCTTCGATTCGGCGCGCGAGAACCTGCTGGAACTGCTGCCACACTTGGCCGAGCTGCATGTCTACGACAACAGCGTGCCGGCCGACGCCGCCGGCCGCGCCGAGCCCCTTCCGGTACTGGCGATGGCGCATGGTCAACTGCAGTACCCGGTGTCGGTGGCCGAGCTGCTGCACACGCCGGACTGGGCCAAACCCATCGTAATGCGTGCGATGGAGTTGGACACCCCGCGTGATTGAGGGCGCGCGCACGGGTGTAGAGCCGAGCCCATGCTCGGCCGATCCCCGAAAGGCAGCCGAGCGCGGGCTCGGCACTACAAGGAGCGTTCCGCCTCCGGCTCGGCAACGTCCGGCAGCGGCGGCAAGGTCGGGTCCACCGTCACAGGCACATCGCTCTTCAACAGCGCGGCCGCTTCCCTGTCGCTGCCCACGGCCGGCGGTGAACCACGCAGCGGCAGGCCGGCGGTCTCCTTCACGAACAGCATGGTCACCAGCCCGATCACCGCTGCGCCCATCAGGTAGTAGGCCGGCACCAGCGCATCACCGGTGCGCTCCACCAGCCACGCGGTCACCAGTGGCGTGGTGCCACCGAACAGCGACACCGACACGTTGAACCCGATCGACAGCGCGCTGTAGCGCACCGGGGTGTAGAACAGCGCCGGCAGCGTGGACGGCATCGAGCTGGTGAAGCACACCAGTGCCAGTCCCAGCAGCATCAGGCCGAGGAAGATCAGCCCGTCGTGGCCGCTGCCGACCAGCAGCAGGCACGGAATGGCCAGCACCAGCAGGGCGATGCAGGCACCGATGATCATCGGTCGGCGGCCCAGCCTGTCGCTGAACAATCCGCCGACGATGTTCAGCGGCATCATCACCAGCATCACGATGATGATCAGCAGCAGCCCCTTGCTCTCGGCGTAGCCCAGGGTGACGCTGAGGTAGCTGGGCATATAGGTCAGCAGCATGTAATCGGTGACGTTGAACACCAGCACCAGGCCCATGCACACCAGCAGCTGGCGGCCGTGCACCTGGAACAGCGCTCCCAGGCCGGGCCGGTCGTGCTCGCGTTTCTCGGCTTCCTCGGCGAAGGCGCGGAACGCCGGGGTTTCCTCCAGTTTCATGCGCATGTACAGGCCGAGCAGGCCCAGCGGGCCGGCCACCAGGAACGGGATGCGCCAGCCCCAGTCCAGCATCTGTTCGCTGCTCAGCAGCATGTGCAGCGCGGTCACGGTACCGGCGCCTGCGATGTAGCCGCCCAGCGTGCCGAACTCCAGCCAGCTGCCCATCAGCCCGCGGTTTCGGTCGGTGGAATACTCGGCGATGAAGGTGGCCGCGCCGCCGTATTCGCCGCCGGTGGAGAAACCCTGCACCACGCGCGCCAGCAGCAACAGCACCGGCGCCCAGATGCCGATGCGCTCGTAGGAAGGAATCAGGCCGATCGCAAACGTGCCCAGCGCCATCAGGATCATGGTGAACGCCAGCACTTTCTGGCGCCCATAACGATCGCCGAGCGGGCCGAACACAAGACCGCCGAGCGGACGCACCAGGAACGCCACGGTAAAGGTGGCGAAGGCGGCGATCACCTGCGCTGTGGGGTTGCTGGAGGGGAAGAACACCTGGCCGATGGTGACGGCGAGATAGCCATAGACACCGAAGTCGAACCACTCCATGGCATTGCCGAGTGCGGCCGCGCCCACGGCGCGCTTGAGCATGGGCTTGTCGACGACGGTGATCTCATCGACCTTGAGGTGGCGGCGGCGTTTGAACCAGCCGAAGTGGGCATGTGCCTCGGGGGTGTCCTGCATGGGGGCTCCCTTGTAGGTTGTGGAATAGGGGAAGGGGTGATGGGGGCGTCCGGAATTCGGAAACGGCGATGCGGGCGCAGGTGGCGCAGGGGCATCGGTAAGTGGCATGGGGCCGGGGACGTATGCGGGCACAGCGCCGCGCACGGCAAAGCACCGCAGCGAAGGCGGAAGCGCAGCAACGGTATCATCGCGGTCGCGCAGTCAGCGGCCGGAGCTCACAGGGGTGTAGGGAGTGCAGGTCGAGAGCCTGCGGGCGTCACCCGCCGGGATCCAGCGCGAGGCGGTGGAAGAGCAGGGCGGGAGCCATCGTGGCAAGCGAAGCGCCGGTCGGCAGTGCTTCCCACGTAACAGGTGCGCCCGTCACGTAGTGGGTCGTGTCGATCATCCGTTCATCATAACGGCATGAGCGTGAGCATGCAGCGAAGCGGACAATCCTGCACGCTATGTTCCAGGCTGCCTGTTCAGGTGCTTCAGGCCGACTTCGCCATCAATCCGAACACGGTGCAGGCCATGGCCAGTGCGCCAGGCAGCGCCAGCCGGCGCGTGACCAGCGCGGCGCCGATCATCGTCAGCACCGAGAGCATGATGGCCAATGCCAGCAGCGGTTGGCCCAACAGGAACTGATGGATGCAACCTGCACAGCCGGCGATCGCCAAGCTGCAGGCAAAGTAGACGCGGAACAGTGAGTCAGCGTACACAGGAGTTCCTCGCGATGACGGAGGCCATAGCGGCAGGCGCGCTGGCAAATTTAGCGCTGATTGCAGATTGCGATGATCGGATCACATCCTGTGCGCGCTCTGGTGACATCGGCGTGCATAAGGTGGGGCATACACCCACTTTTCGGATCGATGGAGGATGCAATGGCGCGGACGATTCCCCAGGGAACGCTGATCGTGGTAGCCGACGGTGGGTCGGCACGGGTGTTCACCAACGTGGGTAGTGAACACCGGTTGACCCTGAAGCAGGAGGGCGAACTGCGCCTGCAGGACATCAGTGAGCAGGGTGTGTCCGGGCAGGGGCCTGCGGGTGCAGTGCCGAAGGACATGTCGGTGTCGCAGCTCAATGAGGCCACGTTCGCCAAACAGGTGGCGGAACAGCTCAATGAGGATGCATTGAAGAACCGCTATGCGCACCTGGTGCTGATCGCGGATCCGACCACGCTGGGTCGCATTCGTCCGCTGCTGCATAAAGAGGTCCAGGCGCGATTGCTCGGGGATATTGCCAAGGATCTGACCAACGCGCCGCTGGAAGACATCCAGAAGGCACTGGCGGCGTAGCGCTCATGCCGTTCATGCGTGATCACCTTGCGAACGAGCCCACCTCTGCGGAGGTGGCGGCGCAGGCTGGCTGGCAGGTGCTGGAGTTCGGTGCGCCTTGGTGTGGCCACTGCCAGGCCGCGCAGCCTGCTTTGCAGGCCTTTGTCGAAGCCAACGATTTGCCGCACTGGAAGATCGAGGATGGCAAGGGCAGGCCCCTGGGCCGAGCGTTCAAAGTGAAGCTGTGGCCGACGGTGGTGCTGCTGCACGATGGAGAAGAGGTCGCGCGGGTAGTGAGGCCGCTGGACAGCGCGGACCTCATGTCGTTGCAGGGCGCGCTTCCCGATTGAAGATTGAACGGGCGTAGGGCGCCTGGCAGTCGCACTGCAGCATGCGGCGTGCCAGGTGCGGTGCTAGCATCCGGCTACCACCTGAATCGATCCAAATGCCGATGCCCACGCTGGACCGTCGTCTCCTGATCGCTGTCGCCGCCACGGCGATGTTCGCTTCCGGCCTGGCTTCGGCTGCGCCTGCCAGAGCTGCCGCCGACAAGGCCTATGCCTCGGTCGACCCGTTCATCGGCACCGGTGGCGAAGGCCACACCTATCCGGGTGCGACGGTGCCGTTCGGCATGGTCCAGCTCAGCCCGGACACGCGCATCCAGCCGCGTGAGAAGGCCTACGGCTGGGCGGCGGGCTACCGCTATGACGACAGCAGCATCGTCGGCTTCTCGCACACGCATTTTTCCGGCACGGGCCACTCGGACCTGGGCGACATCCTGCTGCTGCCGTTCACCGGCAATCCTGGTCTGGAGCGTGGCGACCCGGAGAATCCGCGCAGTGGCTATGCCTCGCGGTTCCGCCACGCTGACGAGAAGGCAGAACCGGGCTACTACGCAGTCACCCTGGACGACTACAAGGTGCGCGCCGAGCTGACCACCAGTACCCGCGTGGGCGTGCATCGATACGCCTTCCCCAAGGGCACCGACGCCAAGGTGCTGCTGGACATGCGCACCAGCATGTACGACTACCCGGGCAAGGTGCTGTGGTCGCGGGTGCGGGTCCGCGCCGACGGCACCGTGACCGGCTTCCGCGAAACCCGTGGCTGGGCGCCGGGCCGCCAGCTGTTCTTTGCGATGCGTTTCTCGCGCCCGCTGGCCGGGCATGAACTGCACAACACCGAGCAGGATGTCGTCTACAAGGGTTTCCCGCCCCCGGGCGAGAAGGATCCGTCACAGCGCGCACAGATCGAAGGTCGGCAGCTGGTGGGTACCTTCGCATTCGGCAAGCTGGACGCACCGCTGGTGGTCAAGGTCGCAATCTCACCCGTCAGCGAGGCCGGCGCCATTGCCAACCTCGACGCGGAAGTGGCCGACTTCGATTTCGACCGCGTGCGTGCGCAGGCGAAGCAGGAGTGGACGCAGGCGCTGTCTGTGCTCGATATCGATGCTCCGGAACACGCGCGGCGCAGCGCCTATACCGCGCTGTACCACACGATGCTGGGGCCGACGTTGTTCATGGATGCCGATGGCCAGTACCGCGGCCCGGACAATGCGGTGCACAAGGCGGATGGCTTCACGAACTACTCGACGTTCTCGCTGTGGGACACCTACCGCGCGCTGCATCCGTTGCTGACGCTGGTGCAGCCGGAGAAACGCAACAGCGACTTCGTCAATTCGATGCTGGCGCACCATCAGCACAGCCCCTACGGCATGCTGCCGGTGTGGTCGTTCCATGGCCTGGAAGACTGGTGCATGATCGGCTATCACGCGGTGCCGGTGATCGCTGATTCCTATGTGAAGGGCATTCGCGGCTTCGACGCCGACAAGGCATTGAAGGCGATGGTCGAGACCGCCAATTACGGCCCGTACGACGGCATCGCGCAGTACCGTGAGCTGGGCTATGTGCCGATCGACGAGGAAGGCGAAGCGGCCAGCAAGACGCTGGAGTACGCCTTTGATGACTGGACCATCGCACGCATGGCGCAGGCGATGGGCAAGGCCGATGTTGCGGCGACCTTCGACAAGCGCGCGGCCAACTGGCGCAATGCGTTCGACAAGGACACCGGCTTCATGCGCGCGCGCAAGCGCGATGGCAGCTTCCGTACGCCGTTCGACCCCAGCGCCAGCGGCTACGGCACCGACTACACCGAGGGCAACGCCTGGCAGTACTCGTGGTACGTGCCGCAGGACGTCGCCGGCCTGGCGGCAGCACATGGTGGCAGTGACAAGCTGCTCGCGCGCCTGGACGAGGTGTTCAACGCCAAGGTGGATCCGTCCATCTTCGAGCACATGGAAGACATCACCGGCCTGATCGGCTGGTACGCGCACGGCAACGAGCCCAGCCACCACGTGGCCTACCTGTATTCGTATGCAGGTCAGCCGTGGCGCACCCAGGCGCGGTTGAAGCAGATCATGGAAACCCAGTACGCCGATCGCCCCGATGGCCTGGCCGGCAACGATGATGTCGGCCAGATGTCGGCGTGGTACGTGTTCACCGCGCTGGGCTTCTACCCGGTGGCGCCGGGCTCGGGCGAGTACATCCTCGGCCGTCCGTTCCTGCCCAGGACCGCGATGCGCCTGCCGAACGGCAAGACGTTCACCATCGTGGCCGATGGGCTGGATGACAGGCACACCTACGTCGGCAACGTGAGCCTCAACGGCAAGCCGCTGCAGCGCACCTTCCTGCGCCATAGTGAGATCCTGGCAGGTGGCGAGCTGCGTTTCACCATGCAGGCCGAGCCGAACAAGGACTGGCCGGGGCAGGGCGCGCAGGCGCCCTATTCGATGAGCCGATGACGCGCACTCGGTAGGTGCCGACCTTGGTCGGCACGCTTCACGGGTGACCAGGAACCTGTAGAGCCGAGCCCATGCTCGGCTCAGGCATCGTGCCAGGAGCAGCCGAGCATGGGCTCGGCTCTACAAGGGCGGTTCAACAGCGCTCATCGGAACCGCAACCCCACCCGCGCACCGCCGATCGGGGCGGTATCAATCATCAAGGTCGCGCCATGCCGCTGCGCGATCTCGGCCACGATCGCCAGCCCCAGGCCGCAGCCATCGCCCTCGCTGCTGGCCCGGTAGAAGCGTTCCGTGACGCGCGAGCGTTCGGCTTCGGCGATGCCTGTACCGTCATCGTCCACCCACACCTGCACGCCCTCGGCATCCCGCTGTAGTCCCAGGGTGATCACGCCGGGCACGGCGCCATAGCGCAGCGCGTTGTCCAGCAGGTTGCCCAGCGCCTCGCGCAGCAGCTGCGGATCACCTTGCGCCTGCACACCGTCGTCGGGTCCGTCGTAACCCAGGTCCACGCCCGCCGCCAATGCACGGTCGGCGTAGCGCTCGACCACGCCCCGTGCCAACGCGGCCAGATCCAGCGGCTGCAGCGGCAGTGCGCTGCCCTGTGGATCTTCCGAGCGGCTGAGCATCAGCAGCTGATTGACCAGGTGCTGCAGCCGTGCCAGCCCGGCCAGCGTGCCGGACAGCGCCAGCTGCTGGGCCTGCGGATCCTGTTGCCGCAATGAACTCTCCAGCTCCACCTGCATCGCCGCCAGCGGCGTGCGCAGCTGGTGCGCGGCGTTGCTGACGAAGCGCCGTTGCGCGGCCTGCATGGCGTCCAGTCGCTGCAGCAGGGCGTTGTAGGCCTCCACCGCCGGCCACAGTTCGCGCGGCGCCTCCTGCGCCGGCTCCAGCGGCGCCAGCGGGTCGGGGCGTGGGCTGGCCAACCGCCGTGCCACCTGGTTGGCGTGGCGTGCAGCCGCGCCGGTACCGGACCAGGCCAACCACCCAGCCAGTGCCAGGATCGCGGCCTGGAACGGGATGCTGGTCAGCAGCAGCTTGCGCTCCAGGCGGTGGCGCTTGCGCAGCGTCTCGGCCACGCGCAGGCGGATATCGTGGCCCGGCCCGACGCTGACCACGACTTCGACCATGCGCACCGGCTGCCCACGCAGGCGCGCGTCGTAGTAGACGGCATCGTCGCTGCCGGCAGCGATCGCGGGGCGGGGCAGCGCTTCGGGCAGGTCGCCATACAGGCGCCCGCCCGCGGCGTCGACCACTTCGCCATGCACTTCGTCAGCGGTATCCCAGGTGAACATGCGCGACACCGCAGGCGTGATCTCGATCGAGGCACGCCCGTCCTGCACCTTCACCAGCTCGGACAACGACATCGCCGAATCCAGCAGCCAGCGGTCATAGACCTGGCCGGCGTAGAAGCGGGCCAGCGCGAACGAACCGACTGCGCTGCACAGCAGCAGCACCAGCAGGGGCAGCCACAGGCGGCGCAGCAGCAGCGCCCGCAGGCTGTGCACGCGCTCAGTCACCCCCGGCCTCCAGCCGGTACCCCAGGCCACGCAACATGCGGATGCCGACGCCGGCGCGTGCCTGCTCCAGCTTGCGGCGCAGGCGGCTGACATGCACTTCGATCACCGACAGGTTGGCCTCGTGGTCCCAGCTGTACAGCGCGTCGAACAGGCGCTGCTTGGTGACGGTGCGGCCGGGATGCTGCATCAGTGCCTCGACCAGCGACAGCTCGCGCGCGGTCAGTTCGATGCGCTGGCCTTCCACCTGCACTTCATTGCGGATGCTGTCGAAGCACAACCGGCCCAGCCGCTTCTTTGCCGGTGCGTCGCTTCGGCGGCGTGACAGCGCACGCAGGCGCGCCTCCAGCTCACCGAGTGCAAATGGCTTGGCCAGATAATCGTCGCCACCCCGGTCGAGGCCGAGGATGCGGTCCTCCACACCGTCGCGCGCGGTCAGGATCAGCACCGGCAGGGTGACGCCGTCGTTGCGCAGGCGTGAGAGCAGGTCGAGGCCGTCGACATCGGGCAATGAAAGGTCGAGCACCATCACGTCATACGGCGCGCTGGCCAGTGCAGCCGGCGCGTGCAGGCCGCGCGGAAGGTGGTCGCACAGATGGCCGGCGCCCTGCAGGGCGCGGATCAGTCCATCGGCCAGAGCGGCGTCGTCTTCGATCAGCAGGATTCGCATTGCAAGTTTCGTGCAAGGTTGGGGCAAGTTTGGCGCAAGTGCATCACCTTACCGTGACGTGCATGAATTTCTCCCGTTGTCTTGCGGCCCTGCTGGCCGCCCTTTCGTGCGCGCCTGCGGCTTCGGCGCTGTCCCTGCAGGAAGCGCAGCGCGCCATGGAAGCACACAACCCGGACCTGCGCGCGACGGCATTGGAACTGCGTGGGGTGCAGGGCGATGCCCAGACAGCAGCACTGCGCCCGGCCCCTGAGCTGTCGATCGGCAGCAGCAAGATCAGCCCGAAGCACGGCATCGGCCAGGGGCGCTGGCAAGACAAGCGGATGGACAGCACGCTGGGCCTGGGCTGGACCTGGGAGCGCGGTGGCAAGCGCGCATTGCGCATCCGCCAGGCGGGCGCGCTGCTGGAAGTGGCAGGCCTGGAGATGCTCGATACCCGGCGCCGGCAGCAAGTAGCGCTGCATGAGGCCTACTTCGGCCTGAAGCGCGCGCAGGAGCGGGTGCAGATTGCCGAGGCCAACCGCCAGAGTTCGGCCGAACAGATGGCGGCAGCCGACAAGCAGGTGGCCACCGGGGCGATGGCGCCGGTCGACCGCGCGCGGCTGGCGGTGGACGACCTGGCGGTGGCCGACGCGGCGCGCGAGGCAGTGCTGGATCTGCGTGATGCGCGGCATGCGCTGGGCCTGCTGCTCGGCCGTGACGACAGCGGTGACCTGAGCGCCGATGATCCCTGGCCCGACCCCGCAGCCGTTGCCGCAACGCGCGCGTTCGATCCGCAGCAGCGTGCCGATCTGCGTGCGGCACGCTCGCGCCTAGCCGCCGCCGATGCTGGCGTGGCCCTGGCGCGTAGCGAGCGCCACCGCGACATACAGCTGGGTGTGGAGGCCGAGCGCGAGCCGACCGACATCAGCGGTGTCACCTGGGGAGTGTCATTGACCATTCCGCTCGGCGGCCCGTCACGTGCACGGGGCGCGATCCAGCGTGCCGAAGCCGACCGTGACAGCGCCGCGCTGGAGCTGCAGGTACTGCAGCGCGAAGCACGCGCCGAGCTGGACCAGCTGCAGGCCAGCGCGCAGTCCGCCGCACAGCGCCGCAGCGACTATGAGGGACTGCGGTCCGACGCCGCACGCAAGGCGGTGCAGGGCATCGAACTGGCGTACCGGCGCGGCGCCGCCAGCCTGACCGATCTGCTGGATGCGCGCCGCAGCTGGCGCGACTTCGAGACGGCGCTGATCGATGCGCGTGCCGACCATGCCATTGCCCTGGCGCGCTGGGAAGCGGCCACATCCGTTGCTGAAGGAGAGTCCCGATGAAGTCCACCGTCGCTTATCGACCGCAGGCGCGACAGGCCGTGCTGCCGGCCTTGCTGGCGCTGGCCCTGCTGGGCGGCTGCGGCCGCGAACCGGCGTCGTATACCGAGGACGCGCCGAAGGTCAGTGCTGGCCAGATCCAGTTTCCTGCCGGTAGCCGCCAGCTGCACGTGCTACGCAGCGAGGCGGTCACCGCCGGCGCCAGCGCCAGCCTGCAGCTGCCGGGCCGGGTGGTCTGGGACGAGACGCGCTCCAGCGCGCTGCGTACGCCGTTGGCCGGGCAGGTGGCGCGTATCGAGGCACAGCCGGGGCAGAAAGTGAAGGCGGGCCAGGTGATCGCCTGGATCACTTCGCCCGAATTCGGCCAGGCCCAGGCGGAGGGCGTGCGCGGCCGTGCCCAGCTGCAGCAGGCGCGCAAGGAGCTGGAGCGCACCCGCGAGCTGCATGCGGCGGGTGTGGCGTCGGGCCGCGAACTGGACGAGGCCGAGGCCAACTTCGCCGGCAGCCAGGCCGATCATGCGCGCGCGACCGCCTTCGCCAAGGCATATGGCAATGGCCAGCGCGTCGACCAGCGCCTGCCGCTGCGCGCGCCGATCGATGGCGTGCTGGTGGAGCGGCGGATGAGCCCGGGCATGGCAGTCAGCCCCGACAGCGAACAGCCGCTGGCGGTGATTGGCGATCCTGACCGCCTGTGGTTGCTGCTGGATGTACCGGAGAGCCTGGCCGGACGCTTGAAGGCGGGCATGCAGGTGAGCGTGCCCGGCGCCGATGGACAGCCGCAGCAGGCGACCCTGCAGCACGTGGATGACTTCGTCGACAGCGAGCGCCGCGTGGTGCAGGCGCGCGCCGAACTGGACAACCGTGCGCGCGGTTTCAAGGCGGGCCAGTACGTGCGTGCGCAGGTGGCAGTGCCGGCCGAGGGCGGTGTCTCGCTGCCCGATGCTGCGGTGCTGCTGATCGACGGCAAGCAGGTGGTGTTCGTGGAGGAGGCCAAGGGCCGCTTCGCGCGCCGCGCCGTGCGTGCCGAGGAACTGGGTGACGGCCGCCTGTGGGTGCGCGAGGGCCTGGCGGTTGGCAGCAGGGTGGTGGTCGAGGGCGGCCTGCTGTTGCAGCAGCTGGTCGACAGCGCGCCAGCCGCCGCCAGCACCGGCACGGGGCACGCCGCCCCATGATCGATCGCCTGATTGCCTATTGCCTGCGCCAGCCGCTGATGGTGATGCTGGCACTGCTGTTGTTCATCGGCGGCGGTATCGCCGCGTTCCGCGTGCTGCCAGTGGAGGCCTTTCCGGATGTGTCCGATACCCAGGTGACAGTGGTATCGCTGCACCCCGGGCGCGCGGCCGAAGAGGTGGAGCGTGAGGTGACGATGCCGCTGGAAGTGGCGCTGTCCGGCATTCCGCATTCGGTGCGGGTGTTCTCGCATACGCAGTTCGGCCTGTCGATGATCATCCTGACCTTCGATGACAAGGCCGACGATTACTTCGCGCGCCAGCAGGTGCTGGAACGCCTGCAGGGCGTGGAGCTGCCGGAAGGGGTGACGCCGGAGCTGGAGGCGATGAGCTCGGCGGTGGGCGAGATCTACCGGTACGTGCTGAAAGGCCCGCACCTGACACCGACCCAGCTGCGCACCGTGCAGGAATGGACGATGGAGCGCAGCCTGCGCACCGTGCCGGGCGTAGCCGATGTGATCAGTTTCGGCGGCTTCGCGCGTACTTTCCAGGTCAAGCCGGATCTGGACAAGCTGCGTGACCGCGGCATCAGCCTGGCTGAGTTCGCCGAGGCGCTGGAGAAGGGCAGCTCGAACGCAGGCGGCGGCTACGTGGAACGTGGCCAGCAGCAGTTCCTGATCCGCGGCGTCGGTCTGATGCGTTCGCCGGCCGACATCGGCAACGTGGTGGTCGCGCAGCGCAGTGGCACGCCGATCCTGGTGCGCGACCTGGCCGGCATCGCCGATACCGGCCTGCCTCGGCAGGGCCTGGTCGGCCAGGATGACAACGACGATGCGGTGTTCGGCATGGTGCTGATGCGCAAGGGCGAGAACCCGTCCGACGTGCTCGACGCCCTGCATGCGCGCATCGCCGAGATCGAAGCGAACCAGCTGCCGGCCGGGGTCAGCATCGAGCCTTTCTATGACCGCTCGTGGCTGGTCTCGACCACGCTGAAGACCGTCTTCAGCAACCTGCTGGAAGGCGCGGTGCTGGTGTTCCTGGTGCTGTGGCTGTTCCTGTACAACGCCCGTGCCGCGCTGATCGTGGCGGCGATGATGCCGCTTGCGCTGCTGTCGACCTTCCTTGGCCTGCATCTGTGGGGCGTGCCGGCCAACCTGCTGTCGTTGGGCGCGATGGACTTCGGCATCATCATCGATGGCGCGGTGATCGTAACAGAGCACATCGTCTCGCGATTGTCGAAGCTGCCCCCTGCAGCCGACCGGAAGACGCGGTTCTCGACCGTTCTTTCAGCTGCATCGGAAGTGGGCCGGCCGACGTTCTTCTCGATGCTGATCATCATCGCGGCGCATATCCCGATCTTCACCCTGCAGCGCCAGGAGGGCCGCATGTTCGCGCCGATGGCGTACTCGGTGACCTCGGCATTGATCGGTGCGTTGATCCTCGCACTGACCGTGGTGCCGTTGCTCTGCTACTGGTGGCTGCGGCGCGACCGCATGCGCGACGGCAATCCGCTGATGGACCGCCTGACCGGCTGGTACCGGCCGATCCTGGAACGCGCACTGGCCCGCCCGCGTGCGGTGGTGCTGACTGCGGTTGCGCTGCTGGTCGGCACGCTGGCGCTGGGCACCCGGTTGGGTTCGGAGTTCCTGCCCGAGCTGGACGAAGGCTCGATCTGGCTGACCGCCACGCTAGACCCCAGCACCAGCCTGGCCGAAGCGCAGCAGCAGTCGCGGCGCATCCGCGAACTGGTCGGCACCTTCCCGCAGGTATCGACGGTAGTGGCAAAGCTGGGGCGCCCGGAAGATGGCTCCGACGCCAAGGGCGCCAACCAGATCGAGGCGCTGGTGGCACTGAAACCCGAGAAGGAATGGCCGAAGGGCGTGGACAAGCGGCAGCTGGTCAGTGATCTGCAGCGTACGCTGGAGCAGCGCATTCCGGGCCCCGAGTTCTCGATTTCGCAGCCGGTCCGCGACAACATCCTGGAGAGCATCTCGCAGATCAAGGGCCAGGTGGTGATCAAGGTCAGCGGCTCGGATCTGGATGTACTCAACCAGCAGGCGCAGGCGATCCTGGGCCAGGTGCGTAGCGTGGAGGGCGTGGAGAGTGCCTTCATCGACCGTGACGGCTCACTGCCGCAGCTGCAGATCGAAATCGACCGCGACCGTGCTGCGCGCTATGGCTTGAACGTGCGCGACATCGACGAGGTGATCGAGACCGCACTGGGCGGGCGCCAGGTCGGCGAATTCTGGGAGGGCGACCGCAAGTTCCCGATCACGCTTCGTCTGGACGACGCCGATCGTGACCTGCAGCGGCTGCGCACGGTGCCGGTCGGCATCGGCGATGGCCACACGGTGACACTGTCCGACGTGGCCGACTTCCGCATGGCCAGCGGTGCGATCAACATCTCGCGCGAGAACGCGCAGCGGGTCAAGGCGGTGAGCATCTTCATCGCCGGGCGTGACATGGGCAGCGTGGTGGCCGACATGCGCAAGCGCGTGGACGCCAGCGTGCAGTTGCCGGAAGGCTACCGGCTGGAATGGTCCGGGGAGTTCGAGAACCAGCAGCGTGCGATGAAGCGGCTGGGCTGGGTGATTCCGCTGTCGGTGTTGATCATCTTCGTGCTGCTGTTCGATGCCTTCAAGGACATCAGCAGCGCCGCGCTGATCCTGGCCAACGTGCCGCTGGCGATGATCGGCGGCATTCTGGCCCTGTGGCTGACCGGCATTCCGCTGTCGGTGTCGGCGGCAATCGGCTTCATTGCATTGTTCGGGCAGGCGGTGCTGAACGGCGTGGTGATGCTCAGCCGCTTCGCCCAGTTGCGCGAGCAGGGCATGGACCTGCTGCAATCCGTGGTGCAGGGCTCGCTGCAGCGCCTGCGCACGGTGCTGATGACCGCGCTGCTGGCGATGTTCGGTTTGCTGCCGATGGCGACCTCGCATGCGATCGGCGCCGAGACCCAGAAGCCGCTGGCGGTGGTGGTGATCGGTGGCCTGCTGTCGGCGATGCTGCTGACCCTGCTGGTACTGCCCACGTTGTACTACTGGGTGCATCGCCGCCGCGAGGCGCGCATCGCCTGACCTACCTGTAGAGCCGAGCCCATGCTCGGCTGCTTCTGGCCTTTGCGCGAAGAGCAGCCGAGCATGGGCTCGGCTCTACCCCCGCGACATGCGCAGATGCGATCCACGCCATGCGTGGAAGCCGGCCGCGCGATCTACACCATCCCGCCGTTGGCGCGCAGCACCTGGCCGTTGATCCATCCGCCATCGGCACCGGCCAGGAAGGCCACGGCACCGGCGATGTCCTCTGGCGTACCCAGCCGCTCCAGGGGGTTCATCTTCGCCAGCCGCTCGATCAGCTCCGGTGACTTGCCCTCCAGGAACAGATCGGTGGCGGTCGGGCCCGGCGCCACGGCGTTCACGGTGATGTTGCGCCCGCGCAGCTCCTTGCTGAGGATCGCGCCCATGGTCTCCACCGCCGACTTGCTAGCCGCATACACGCTGTAGTTCTCCAGCCGGGTCCCGACCACGCTGGTGGACAGCGTGACGATGCGCCCGCCGTCGCGCACCCGTCGCGCGCTTTCGCGCAGCACGTTGAAGGCGCCCTTGAGGTTGATGCCGATCACCCGATCGAACAGGGCGTCGTCGGTGTCGGCGAGCGGCGCCAGCTGCAGCACGCCAGCGCTGTTGACCACCACGTCGATGCCGCCGAAACGGGCCTCGATGGCGTCGAACATCTGGCGCACCGCCTGCGGATCGGCGACATCGGCCTGCAGCGCGGTGGCCTGCGCACCGGCGGCGTTGAGTTCGGCCGCCAAGGCTTCGGCGTCGTCGCGGCGGCCCGCATAGTTGATCGCGACCGCATGGCCGTCGGCGGCGAGCCGGCGGGAGATGGCGGCGCCGATGCCACGGGAGCCGCCGGTGACCAGGGCGACAGAGCGGGCGGGGGAGAGGGTCATGGTGGCTTCCACTGGGACACGCCGGAGCGGCGCAGGGCCATGTTCGCGCCATCGCACGTTCGGATAATCCTGCATAATCCGCCAACATCATCCGGATAGCCGAACAATGGACCGCTTCACGGCCATGCGCGCCTTCGTCCGTATCGTCGAGCGCCGTAGCTTCACCCGGGCCTCCGAGGACCTCGGCCTGCCGCGGGCCACGGTGACCGACGCGATCAAGGCGCTGGAACAGCGGCTGGGCGTGCGCCTGCTGCACCGCACCACGCGGCTGGTGGTGCCGACGCTGGAAGGCGAGGCCTTCTACGGCCGTTGCCTGCGTCTGATCGCCGACATGGACGATGCCGAGGCTGCGTTCCGTGATGCCCCGCCACGCGGCCCGTTGCGCATTGAAGTGCATGGCACGCTGGGCCGGCACCTGCTGTTTCCGCACCTGCCGGAATTCCTGCAGCGCTATCCGGAGATCGAGCTGGACGTCAGTGAAGGCGACCGCTATGCCGATCTGCTGCGCGAAGGCGTGGATGCGGCGTTGCGGGTGGGGACGCTGGCCGACAGCGATCTGGCGTCGCGCCGGTTGGCGATGCTGCGCGAGGTCACGGTGGCCGCGCCGGGTTACCTGCAGGACAAGGGTGTGCCCGGCAGCATCGCGTCCCTGCTGGGCGGCCATGAAATGGTGGGCTATCGCTCCAGCGCCACCGGCCAGCTGATTCCTCTGGAGTTCCAGCAGGGCGGGCAGGTGCGCTACGTGCCGCTGCCGGCGCGGGTGCGAGTGTCCGGTGCGGACGCGTTCCTTGGTGCCGCGCTGGCGGGCCTTGGCATCATCCAGGCTCCGCGCTACCGGATGGACCCGTATATCGCGCGCGGGCAGCTGGTGGAGCTGTTGCCGGACGCGCCGCCGACCCCAAGCCCGTTGAGCCTGGTCTACCCGCGCAACCGCACGCCGTCGCCACGCTTGCGGGTGTTCATCGACTGGGTGGCCGGGGTGTTCGAGCAGACCGGGGTTGCCGGCCAGCGGCCGGCGGCACCCCTGAATCTGTTCGGCCAGGCCCGGTAGTGCCGGCCGCTGGCCGGCATCACAGCGCTGCCAGCGACCCCTGCATGCGATGGAAACTGCCATCGGTGGCGGTGAACCAGGCCAGCGAACGCCCGCCGACGAAGTCATCGACATGCACGACCGTTGCGCCATCGGCTTCCTGCCACGAAATGGCATAGACCCCGTCGCTGATCCGCTGCCACTCACAGGCGGCTTCGCCCTGCGCACCGGCATAGGCGCCAGAGACGATGGCGTACCGCACGTGGCGGCCATCGGCGCTGTAGACATTGTCGGCGGCCAGACCGTCATAGCTGACGCGGAAGCGACGGCCGGCGAACAACGGCAGGGCGGAGTCGGCGCTCATCGGATCGCCACCGGGTTGACGTTGACCTGGGTCGAGCCGACGTACAGCGGCTGGCCGAGCACGAACAGGAATTCCCAGGCCTTGTCGCGCACCAGCGCACGGCTGTCGATCAGCTCCAGGTTGTAGATGCCGCGCTTGGCCAGCATGTACTGGTTGATCGGGAACTCCTCGGCACCGTTCGGGTTCGGGTAGACCTCCGAGGCCCAGGTGTCGCCACCGAAGGCGACGATGCCCTGGTCGGCCAGCCACTTCGCGGCCTCCATGCCGATACCCGGTTCCACTTCCAGGAACTGTTTGTCGTCCTTTCCGATCAGTTCCAGCCAGCCGGTGTTGAAGAGCACCACGTCGCCCTTGCGCAGGCTCAGTCCCTGCTTCTTCAGCACGGCCTGTATGTCGGCCACGGTGAACTCGGTGCCGCCGGGCACGATCGCCTTGCCGTAGTACGCGGTCATGTCCAGCACGACGCCGCGGGTGACCATCGGCGGCACCTTCTCGACGCCGAGCTTGCGCACGCCGTCGACGGTGACGAAGTCGGCGGCCTTGTTGCCGTTGTAGTAGACGTTGTCGATGCCGATATGGCCGATGCCGTTGAGCTGGGTGCCAACGCCGGTCCACGCGTTCACCAGTTCATCGTTGAAGGTGAACCTGTTGGGGCCCAGCGACCTGCCGGCCTGCTGGCCGACCTGCACGTTGTACAGGCGGAAGCTGCGGTGGCGGAACGCGGGCAGGTTCTTGTCCACCGGCACCGCCAGCGGATAGGTCTTGCCGGTCCTGACCAGCGAGACCGCGCGCTTGACCACGTCCGCGGTCAGCAGGTTGGCCGCGCCGATCTCGTCGTTGGCGCCGTAGGCAGAGGGATACCAGTCCTCGGCGGTGGCCTGGAAAGACAGCGGCAGGATGGCCAGCGCAAGCGCGGCCAGGGTCTTCATCTTCATGGCAAAGCTCCGGTAACGGTCAGGCCGCCGCGGGGGCGGCAAGCGGGGC
>NZ_CVIW01000015.1:0-69569 GCF_001499715.1 Stenotrophomonas thermophila
AGGCGAAGCGGAAGCCGCCAAGCCGGCGGCTGCCGCTCCGGCGCCGGCCAAGGCCGCTGCCCCGGCCGCAGCTGCCCCGGCTGCCAGCGGTGGTGCCGTTGAAGCGCTGGTGCCGGACATCGGCGACTACGCCGGCATTCCGGTCATCGAAGTCCTGGTCGCCGTTGGCGACACGGTCAAGAAGGACCAGGGCCTGGTCACGCTGGAAAGCGACAAGGCCACCATGGAAGTGCCGTCCTCGGTGGCCGGTGTGGTCAAGGAGATCAAGGTCAAGGTCGGCGACAACCTGTCGCAGGGCGATGTGGTTGCGATCATCGAGGCCGAGGGCGCTGCCGCGCCGGCACCGACCAAGGCCGCCGCTGCCGCCGCGCCTGCAGCCGCTGAGACAGCCACCAAGGTCGAGCCGGTCGCCGTGCCGGCGCAGCCGGACAAGCTTGCGGCCCGCGAGATCGCCTCGGCCGGTACCCCGTCCAGCCCGCCGGTGCAGTTCAACGCTGATGGCGTGCTGCCGGCCAAGGTGCCGTATGCCACCCCGGCGGTGCGTGTGTTCGCCCGCGAACTGGGCGTGGACCTGCTGCAGATCAACGGCACCGAGAAGGGCGGCCGCATCACCAAGGCTGACGTGCAGAAGTTCGTCAAGGCCGCGCTCAGCGGTGGCGTGCCGGCTGCCGGCGGTGCTGCCGTCGCTGCCGGTGGTGGCCTGAACCTGCTGCCGTGGCCGAAGGTCGACTTCAGCAAGTTCGGCGAGACCGAAGTCCAGCCGCTGTCGCGCATCAAGAAGATCTCCGGCGCGAACCTGGCCCGCAACTGGGCGATGATCCCGCACGTCACCCAGTTCGACCAGGCCGACATCACCGACCTGGAAGCGCTGCGCGTGGCGCTGAACAAGGAGAACGAGAAGGCCGGCATCAAGCTGACCATGCTTGCTTTCCTGATCAAGGCCAGCGCCGCGGCGCTGAAGAAGTTCCCGGAATTCAACGCCTCGCTCGATGCCAGCGGCGAAAACCTGACCCTGAAGAAGTACTTCCACATCGGCTTCGCCGCCGACACGCCGAACGGCCTGGTCGTGCCGGTGATCCGCGACGTGGACAAGAAGGGCGTGGTGCAGATCGCGCAGGAAACCGGCGAACTGGCCAAGAAGGCGCGCGACGGCAAGCTCGGCCCGGCCGACATGAGCGGCGGCTGCTTCTCGATCAGCTCGCTGGGCGGCATCGGTGGCACCGCGTTCACCCCGATCGTCAATGCACCGGAAGTGGCCATCCTCGGTGTCTCCAAGTCGTCCATCCAGCCGGTCTGGAACGGCAAGGAATTCGCACCG
The DNA here is from genome assembly GCF_001499715.1 of Stenotrophomonas thermophila. Lineage (NCBI taxonomy): Bacteria > Pseudomonadati > Pseudomonadota > Gammaproteobacteria > Lysobacterales > Lysobacteraceae > Stenotrophomonas > Stenotrophomonas thermophila. The sequence continues at coordinate 1,319 of NZ_CVIW01000015.1, forward strand.
AAGCTGATGCTGCCGCTGTCGCTGAGCTACGACCACCGCGTCATCGACGGCGCCCTGGCCGCACGCTTCACCACGTACCTGTCCCAGGTACTGGCCGACATGCGCCGCGTGCTGCTGTAAAGCACCGCTTCGCCCCCACCGTGCGGCCGCGGCCCCTGGCGCGGCCGCGTGAACAGATGCAGTGACAGCCCACCGGCCATGCCGGTCGGGCACGAGGAAAACCCACCATGGCCACGATTGAAGTCAAGGTTCCCGACATCGGCGATTACAGCGATGTGCCGGTGATCGAAGTGTTGGTCGCCGTCGGCGACACGGTGAAGAAGGATCAGGGTCTGGTGACCCTGGAATCGGACAAGGCCACCCTGGAAGTGCCGTCCTCGGCTGCCGGCGTGGTCAAGGAAATCAAGGTCAAGCTGGGCGACACCCTGTCCGAAGGCGCCGTGGTCGTGGTGCTGGACGCTGAAGGCGCCGCCGAAGCCCCGGCCAAGGCCGCTGCGCCGACTCCGGCTGCGGCCGCTCCGGCCAGCAAGCCGCCGGTGACCCCATCGCACCGCGCCCCGGCTGAACCGGCTGCGCCGAAGCCGGCGCTGTCCAGCGGCAAGCCGGCCGACATCGAATGCGAAATGGTCGTGCTGGGCTCCGGCCCGGGCGGCTACACCGCCGCCTTCCGCGCCGCCGACGTCGGCCTGGATACGGTGCTGGTCGAGCGCTACGCCAGCCTCGGCGGCGTCTGCCTCAACGTCGGTTGCATTCCGTCCAAGGCGCTGCTGCACGCCGCCGCGGTAATCGACGAAGTGGCCCATGCCGGTGATTTCGGCGTCGAGTTCGGCAAGCCGACCATCACCCTGGACAAGCTGCGCCAGTACAAGGAAAAGGTCGTCAACCAGCTGACCAAGGGCCTGGCCGGCATGGCCAAGCAGCGCAAGGTCCGCAACGTGCAGGGCGTCGGCAGGTTCATCTCGGCCAACGAGATGGAGATCACCGCCGCTGACGGCAGCACCCAGCTGCTGCGCTTCCAGAAGTGCATCATCGCTGCCGGTTCGCAGGCGGTGAAGCTGCCGAACTTCCCGTGGGACGACGCGCGCGTGATGGACTCCACCGATGCGCTGGAGCTGGCCGAAGTGCCGGGCTCGCTGCTGGTCGTCGGCGGCGGCATCATCGGCCTGGAAATGGCCACCGTGTACAGCGCACTGGGCAGCAAGGTCACTGTGGTCGAGTTCATGGACCAGCTGATGCCGGGCGCCGACAAGGACCTGGTCAAGCCGCTGGCCGACCGCCTGAAGAAGCAGGGCATCGAAGTCCACCTGAAGACCAAGGCCTCGGGCGTCACCGCCGATGCCAAGGGCATCACCGTGACCTTTGAAGCTGCCGAGGAAGGCCAGGCGCCTGCGCTGGCGCAGGGCACCTTCGACCGCGTGCTGGTGGCCGTCGGGCGTTCGCCGAACGGCAGGAAGATCGATGCCGAGAAGGCCGGCGTGCAGGTCACCGAGCGTGGCTTCATCCCGGTGGATCGCCAGATGCGCACCAACGTGCCGCACATCTTTGCCATCGGCGACATCGTCGGCAACCCGATGCTGGCGCACAAGGCAACGCACGAAGGCAAGCTGGCTGCTGAAGTGGCTGCTGGCCACAAGAAGGAATGGGTCGCCCGTGTGATTCCGTCGGTGGCCTACACCAACCCGGAAATCGCCTGGGTGGGCGTGACCGAGACCGAAGCCAAGGCCAAGGGCCTGAAGGTCGGCGTGGCCAAGTTCCCGTGGGCCGCCAGCGGCCGCGCGATCGGCATCGGTCGCACCGAGGGCTTCACCAAGCTGATCTTCGATGAGGAGACCCACCGCATCATCGGCGGCGCGATCGTCGGCGTGCATGCCGGTGACCTGCTGGCCGAGATCGGCCTGGCGATCGAGATGGGTGCGGAAGCCGAGGACATCGGCCACACCATCCACGCCCACCCGACGCTGAGCGAGTCGGTGGCGATGGCGTCGGAAATCTACGACGGCACGATCACCGATCTGTACATGCCGAAGAAGAAGTAAGGCGCCCGCGCCGTTCCAAATGAAAAGCCCCGGCGTTTGCCGGGGTTTTTTTGTTGAGCCTCGATCACTCTCATTGCGAGCGTTCGGGCCGCCGCGCGGGTGGCAGGCATTTGGACAAATGTCCCCCGTCACCCGCCTGCGGCGGTCGCCTCCTCCTTTACTTTGTCCAAACGCCTGCCACCCACGCAGCGGCTCGGCTTGCGGATAGTAAGAGCCAGTGCCAAAGCCGCCCGGATGCCTGACACGCGGGGGGAGAGGGGCTTGCGTGCGAAGTAAAGGAGGAGGTGACGGCCGCAGGCCGGCGCCGGGGGACATTCGCACGTAAGCCCCTCTCCCCCCGCGCTCGACCAACCCGCTTCTGCTTGACCGTGCAAACAAAAAAGCGCGGCCCCGATGTTCCGGAGGCCGCGCCAGGAGAGAGAATGCCGTGGAAGGGGCGGGTGTCAGAACACGAAGCTGATACCGGCCACCGGGCCCTTGAATTCCTGCTTCAGGCCGATGGTGCCATCGCTGCCCTTCTTGTCCGCATCAAGCTTGAACCAGTCGTAGCCGGCGAACACGCCGAAGTTCCTGGTGAAGCGGTAGTCGACGATGGCGTTGGCGCGGCTCAGGTCGCCCTTGTAGTCATCGAAGCTGCCCCAGCGCGTGTTGAGGTACTGGCCCTGCAGGGTGATCATCCACTTCTCGGACGGGGTGAAGCTCAAGCGTGCACCGACCACCGGCGCCACGCCGTCGGTCTTCTCGTTGAGGAACTGGCCTTCATAGACAGTGCCCAGATCGGCGTAGGCCTTGGTGCTGACCTTGGCGTACTCGGCACCCAGCTGCAGGCCGAGGTCGAAGGTGTCGGTGTCCACCACCGAGTAGTCATAGACAAGGCTGGCCACCTGGTACTTCAGTTCGCCCTTGACGAAGCTGCCGGACGGCACGCTGACGTCACCGAAGGAGATGTCCTGGCCGAGGGTTTCGCGGCGGTCCTTGTCGTACTTGAAGTAGTTGAACAGCAGGCGCTGGCGGTCGCTGATGCGGAACATGCCGTCAATGCGCGGCTCCCACTCCTTGCCACCCAGCTTGAAGTCCTCGGAGAAGCCGATGTCCTGGCCGGCCACGTTGGTGTTGCCGCGGAGGGTGTTGTCCGAGTCGATGTTCATCGCACCCAGGCGCAGGGCAAAACGGTCGTCGCCTTCGGCGGCGTGGGCGGCATTGGCGAACGAGGCGCCGGCAGCGAGCAGGGAGAGGGCGAGCAGAGTGGGTACGGGGCGCATCGAAGAGTCCTTGCAGTGGTTCATCAGAATGAAGACCACTGTGCGGGACGGGCCCGTCCACCATCCGTGAACGTATGGTCCACGGCGTGTGCACGATTCAGCGCTGTCACGACGATGCAAAGAGATGGCCCCGGAGACGGGCTTCGGGGCCATCGTGGGACCTGCGGGGTGGAGCCGACGAGGATGCTGCAGGCAGGTCGAGTAATCGGACCGGCGCATCCGGTGAAAGTTCCGTCGACTGCGACCAAAGTTCAATACTGCGGTGCAACATCGTGCGGACGTCATTGTCCCCCCGGTGGTACGCAAAAATGTAACCGTTACCGCAACTTGCGCCTTCCCGGGATGAACAGGCAGCGGTTGTCTCGCAAATTGTCCCATTGCTATAATTTGGCGGCTCGATGAGGCCCCCCCTGCTGTAGCCGCCTCAACCCTCCACATGCAACCACGCGGGACGTCCTGTGCTGAACTCCGTTGACGCGGGTCGGCGACTGATGCTGCGCGCCGCGGTCTACCCGCTGGCCGCGGTCGCTGTCCTGGCCCTGGCCTTCCTGCTGGTGGGTCCGAAATATGCCCTCGGCGCGCTGGCGTCCGGTGTGGCCATTTCGGCCGGTGGCTGGGTGGCGGCAAGGATGGCGCTGGGGGGCGGTGCGGTGGCCGCAGGATCGGCGATGGCTCGCCTGATCATTGCGATCGTGGCCAAGTGGGTCGTGGTTTTCGGCGTCCTGCTGGTGGGGTTCCTGGTCTTCAAGCTGCCTGCATTGGCGCTGTTGGCCGGTATCGCCGTCGGCTTGATGTTCCAGGTCCTGGCGATGGCCAGGCGTTGACAGAATTCAATTAACTGAAGGTTCCGGACACATGGCGGGCGAGGCTCTAACCCCTACCAGCTACATCCAGCATCACCTGCACAACCTGACCGCGCCGGTCGGCAAGGGTGAGGGTATGTTCTGGCATATCCACGTCGATACCTTCCTCACCGCCGTCCTGATGGGCCTGGTGATCGTGGTCGCGTTCTGGCTGGGGACCCGCAAGGCCACCGCCGGCGTGCCGGGCAAGTGGCAGGCCTTCGTCGAGATCTGCCTGGAGTTCGTCGACCGCCAGGCCAAGGACACCTACCACGGCAAGAGCAAGCTGGTCACGCCGATCGCCATCACGATCTTCTTCTGGATTCTGCTGATGAATCTGCTGAAGATGATCCCGGCCGATTTCATCGCCAAGCCGCTGGAATGGGCGGGCGTGCACTACTGGAAGCCGGTCCCGACCGCTGACGTCAACGCCACCCTGGGCATGGCCATCAGCGTGTTCTTCCTGATGCTGTTCTTCGCGCTCAAGTCCAAGGGCCTGGGCGGCTTCATCAAGGAATTCCTGACGGCGCCGTTCGGCAAGTGGATGATGCCGTTCAACCTGATCCTCAACATCGTCGAGTGGCTGAGCAAGCCGATCTCGCTGGCGATGCGACTGTTCGGCAACATGTTCGGCGGCGAAATCGTGTTCCTGCTGATCTGGGTGCTGGGTGGTGCCGGATTCTTCGGTGCCATTGCCGGTGGTGTGTTCGGCCTCGGCTGGATGCTGTTCCACCTGCTGGTGATCCCGCTGCAGGCCTTCATCTTCATGATGCTGTCGATCGTGTACCTGAGCCTGTCGGAAGACGCTCACTGAGTTTCAAGCTTCAACGCGTTTCAACCTTCATCCGTTTCATCACCCTTAGCAACTTAAGTTCCTGGAGATAACCATGTACTTCGCCGTCCTGACCAACTTCGCGCAGATTCAGAGCTCCACCGCCCTTGCCGTCGGCATCATGATCGGCCTGGCCGCGCTGGGCGCCGGTCTGGGTCTGGCCATCATGGCTGGTAAGTTCCTGGAGTCGGCCCCCCGCCAGCCGGAACTGATCCCGGTCCTGCAGGTCCGCATGTTCATCACCGCCGGCCTGATCGACGCCGCGTTCATCATCTCGGTCGCCGTTGGCCTGCTGCTGGCCTTCGCCAACCCGCTGTCGGCTGCCTTCGCTGGCGCCGTCACCAAGGCTCTGGCCGGCTGATACAGCGGTTTGAGACGACCGGGTGCTGATGCACCCGGTTTCGGATGAAGGCCGGATGTGCCGCTACGGCGGCGCGTCCACCCCGAAACCAGCGATCGAGCTAACCATGAATATCAATTTCACCCTTCTTGCGCAGGCGCTGGCCTTCGCTGGTCTGATCTGGATCATCGCGACCAAGATCTGGCCGCCGCTGATGAACGCGATCGAGGAGCGCCAGCAGAAGATTGCTGAGGGCCTCGCTGCTGCCGACCGCAGCCAGAAAGATCTGGCCCAGGCGCAGGAGAAGGTCAACGAAGCGCTGAAGGAAGCCCGCACCAAGGCCAACGAGATCATCGATCAGGCCCACGCGCGTGCCAACCAGATCGTTGATGCTGCCCGTAACGAAGCGATCACCGAAGCCACCCGTCAGAAGGAACTGGCCCAGGCTGAAATCGACGCCGCCGCCAACCGTGCCCGTGAAGATCTGCGCAAGCAGGTGTCCGCGCTGGCCGTGACCGGTGCCGAAAAGCTGCTCAAGCGCGAAATCGATGCCAACGCCCACAAGGCGCTGCTCGACGAGCTGGCCTCGGAGATCTAAGGATGAGCCAGGCCCTCACGCTTGCCCGCCCGTACGCCCGCGCCGCGTTCGCGACCGCGCGCGACGAAGGCGCGTTCGCGCCGTGGTCGGACGCCCTGGCGTTCTCCGCCCACGTCGCCGCCGACCCGCGCGTGGCGGCCCTGCTCGCCAACCCGGAGCTGGGTCGTGACGACGCCGTCGCCCTGCTGGCGCCGGTGTCGCACGGCGAGACCTACTCGCGCTTCCTGGCCGTCCTGGCCGAGTCGCACCGTCTGCCGCTGCTGCCGGAAATCGCCGGCATGTTCGACGCCCTGCGCGCCGAAGCCGAGCACGTGGTCAAGGCCACCGTCACCTCGGCCGCCGAACTGTCGGCCGCTGAGCTGGATGCGATCAAGGTCGCGCTGCGCAAGCGCTTCAACCGCGAGGTCGACGTGACCACCGCGGTCGATGCCTCGCTGATCGGCGGCGCCGTGATCGACGCCGGCGACGTGGTCATCGATGGTTCGCTGAAGGGCAAGCTGGCCCGTCTGCAGACCGCGCTCGCTAACTGAATTCATTTAACGTCCGGCCCCGCTGCCGGCACTAGGACTTGACGATGGCAACCACGCTCAACCCCTCCGAAATCAGCGAACTGATCAAGAACCGCATCGAGAAGGTCAAGCTGGCCGCGGAATCGCGCAACGAAGGCACCGTGACCAGCGTGTCCGACGGCATCGTGCGCATCTTCGGTCTGGCCGACGTGATGCAGGGCGAAATGATCGAACTGCCGAACAACACCTTCGCACTGGCCCTGAACCTGGAGCGCGACTCGGTCGGCGCCGTGGTCCTGGGTGACTACGAGCACCTGCGCGAAGGCGACGTCGCCAAGACTACCGGTCGCATCCTGGAAGTGCCGGTCGGTCCGGAACTGCTGGGCCGCGTCGTGAACGCGCTGGGCGAGCCGATCGACGGCAAGGGCCCGCTGGGCACCGACCTGACCGCTCCGGTGGAGCGCGTTGCTCCGGGCGTGATCTGGCGCAAGTCGGTCGACCAGCCGGTGCAGACCGGTTACAAGTCGGTCGACTCGATGATCCCGATCGGCCGTGGCCAGCGCGAGCTGATCATCGGTGACCGCCAGACCGGCAAGACCGCCATGGCGATCGATGCGGTGATCAACCAGAAGGGCACCGGCATCAAGTGCGTGTACGTTGCGATCGGCCAAAAGGCGTCGACCATCGCCAACATCGTGCGCAAGCTGGAAGAGAACGGCGCGCTGGCCCACACCATCGTGGTGGCCGCGACCGCTTCCGAATCGGCTGCCATGCAGTACATCAGCGCCTACTCGGGCTGCACCATGGGTGAGTACTTCATGGACCGCGGCGAAGACGCGCTGATCGTGTACGACGATCTGTCCAAGCAGGCCGTCGCCTACCGCCAGATCTCGCTGCTGCTGAAGCGCCCGCCGGGCCGCGAAGCCTACCCGGGTGACGTGTTCTACCTGCACTCCCGTCTGCTCGAGCGCGCTGCCCGCGTGTCCGAGGAGTACGTCGAGAAGTTCACCGAAGGTAAGGTCACCGGCAAGACCGGTTCGCTGACCGCGCTGCCGATCATCGAAACCCAGGCCGGCGACGTGTCCGCGTTCGTTCCGACCAACGTGATCTCGATCACCGACGGCCAGATCTTCCTGGAAACCGACCTGTTCAACGCCGGCATCCGCCCGGCCGTGAACGCCGGTATCTCGGTGTCGCGCGTCGGTGGCTCGGCCCAGACCAAGATCATCAAGAAGCTGTCGGGCGGTATCCGTATCTCGCTGGCCCAGTACCGTGAGCTGGCTGCCTTCGCGCAGTTCGCCTCGGACCTGGACGAAGCGACCCGCAAGCAGCTGGAGCGTGGCCAGCGCGTCACCGAGCTGATGAAGCAGAAGCAGTACGCGCCGATGTCGATCGCCAACCAGGCGCTGTCGATCTACGCCGTCAACGAGGGTTACCTGGACGACGTGCCGGTCAACAAGCTGCTGGCGTTCGAAGAAGGCCTGCACGCCCACTTCGCCAACACCCAGGGCGAGCTGATCAGCAAGGTCAACGCCACCGGCGGTTGGGACAACGACATCGAAGGTGCCTTCAAGAAGGGCATCGCCGAGTTCAAGACCACCGGCAGCTGGTAATCGCGGTCCTGTAGAGCGGAGCCTCCGGCTCCGCTGGACCAGATGACAAACGGTTGAACAACGCGGGGCATCAGCCCCGCGCCACGGGAAACAAGAGATGGCAAGCGGACGCGAAATCAAAACCAAGATCAAGAGCGTGCAGAACACCCGCAAGGTGACGCGCGCCCTGGAAATGGTCTCGGCCTCCAAGATCCGCAAGGCGCAGGATCGGATGAAGACCTCGCGTCCGTACGCGCAGGCGATGAAGCAGGTGATCGGTCATCTGGCCCAGGCCAGCACCGACTACCAGCATCCGTTCCTGGTCGAGCGCGAGCAGGTCAAGCGGGTCGGTTTCATCGTGATCTCCTCCGATCGCGGCCTGGCCGGCGGCCTGAACAACAACCTGTTCCGCAAGATGCTGGGCGAAGCCAAAGCATGGCAGGACAAGGGTGCCGAAGTGGACCTGGTGACCATCGGCCAGAAGGCTTCGACCTTCTTCCGCCGCGTGAAGGTCAACATGGTCGGCAGCGTGACCCACATCGGCGACGTGCCGAAGCTGGAATCGCTGATCGGTGTGATCAAGGTCATGCTCGACGCCTTCACCGAAGGCAAGATCGACCGCGTGTACCTGGTGTACAACCGCTTCGTGAACACCATGGTGCAGAAGGCCAGCTTCGATCAGCTGCTGCCGCTGCCGCCGGCTGAGAAGCAGGTCGCTCACCACGACTGGGATTACCTGTACGAACCCGATGCCGCGACCGTGCTGGAGCACGTGATGACGCGTTACATCGAGTCGCTGGTGTACCAGGCACTGCTGGAAAACGTCGCCTCCGAGCATGCCGCACGCATGGTTGCGATGAAGGCGGCGAGCGACAACGCCAACAAGCTGATCGGCACCCTGCAGCTCGTCTACAACAAGGCGCGCCAGGCAGCGATCACCCAGGAAATCTCCGAAATCGTCGGCGGCGCGGCAGCAGTCTGACCGCGTTCGTTCAAAGCACACATTAGAGGATGCAGCAATGAGTCAGGGCAAGATCGTTCAGATCATCGGCGCGGTCGTCGACGTCGAATTCCCGCGTGAATCGGTGCCGAAGGTGTACGACGCACTGAAGGTGGAAAACACCGAGATCACCCTCGAAGTCCAGCAGCAGCTGGGTGACGGCGTGGTGCGTACCATCGCCCTCGGTTCCACCGACGGCCTGAAGCGCAACCTGGTTGCCGTCAACACCGGCCGTGGCATCTCGGTGCCGGTCGGCGCCGGCACCCTGGGCCGCATCATGGACGTGCTGGGCCGTCCGATCGACGAAGCCGGCCCGGTCGCTGCCAGCGATAACTGGGAAATCCACCGCGCTGCGCCGTCGTATGAAGACCAGTCCCCGGCCACCGAGCTGCTGGAAACCGGCATCAAGGTCATCGACCTGATGTGCCCGTTCGCCAAGGGCGGCAAGGTCGGCCTGTTCGGCGGCGCCGGCGTCGGCAAGACCGTCAACATGATGGAGCTGATCAACAACATCGCCAAGGCGCACAGCGGCCTGTCCGTGTTCGCCGGCGTGGGTGAGCGTACCCGTGAGGGCAACGACTTCTACCACGAAATGAAGGACTCCAACGTCCTGGACAAGGTGGCGATGGTGTACGGCCAGATGAACGAGCCGCCGGGCAACCGTCTGCGCGTCGCGCTGACCGGCCTGACCATGGCCGAGTACTTCCGCGACGAGAAGGACGAAAACGGCAAGGGCAAGGACGTCCTGCTGTTCGTCGACAACATCTACCGTTACACCCTGGCCGGTACCGAAGTGTCGGCACTGCTGGGCCGTATGCCGTCCGCGGTGGGTTACCAGCCGACCCTGGCCGAGGAAATGGGCGTCCTTCAGGAGCGCATCACCTCGACCAAGAACGGTTCGATCACCTCGATCCAGGCCGTCTACGTTCCCGCGGACGACCTGACCGACCCGTCGCCGGCGACCACCTTCGCCCACCTGGACTCGACCGTCACCCTGTCGCGTTCGATCGCCTCGCTGGGTATCTACCCGGCCGTCGATCCGCTGGACTCCACCAGCCGCCAGATGGATCCGCTGGTCATCGGCCACGAGCACTACGACACCGCCCAGCGCGTCCAGCAGACCCTGCAGAAGTACAAGGAACTGAAGGACATCATCGCGATCCTGGGCATGGACGAACTGTCCGAAGAGGACAAGCAGGCCGTGTCGCGCGCCCGTAAGATCGAGCGCTTCTTCAGCCAGCCGTTCCACGTGGCCGAAGTGTTCACCGGTTCGCCGGGCAAGTACGTGCCGCTGAAGGACACCATCCGTGGCTTCAAGGCCATCGTCGATGGCGAGTACGACCACCTGCCGGAGCAGGCGTTCTACATGGTCGGCGGCATCGAAGAAGCGGTCGAGAAGGCCAAGAAGATGGCCGAGAAGGCCTGATCCGGGACGGGCGGGAGCGATCCTGCCCGACCTGACGCCGGCGCCGGGCAACCGCCCGCGCCGGTGGACCCCCACGGTGGCATTGCGCCGCCGCGAACAGCGAAGAGATTTGCATGAGCACGATCCGTTGCGACATCGTCAGCGCCGAGCAGGAAATCTTCCGTGGCGAAGCGACCCTGGTCGTGGCCACCGGTGAGCTGGGCGAACTGGGCATCGCGCCCAAGCACGCGCCGCTGATCACCCGCCTGAAGCCGGGCAAGGTGGTGGTGACCACGCCGAACGGCGAGCAGCTGGATTTCGCCATTTCCGGCGGTATCCTGGAAGTGCAGCCGCAGGTGGTGACCGTGCTGGCCGACACCGCGATCCGCGCGCAGGACATCGACGAAGCCTCGGTCCGCAAGGCCAAGGAAGAAGCCGAACGCATCCTGGCCAACCGCGGCGAAGCGATGGAAGTGGCTGAAGCCCAGCAGAAGCTGGCCGAAGCCGTCGTCCAGCTGCAGGCGCTGGAGCGCCTGCGCAAGAATCTCAAGCACTGAGATTCGCGCTGCACCCACGAGAACGCCGGCCCCGTGCCGGCGTTCTTGTTTGTGCTGGCGGGGCAGCGCCGACTGGGTAGAGTCGACTGTTAGTCGACTACCGCGCGCAGCGCGGGATTTCGCGGCCTGATGGAAGCGCAGTCGACTGACAGTCGACTCTACCGATGCCGATGCCGATGCCGATGCCGATCCCGATCCCGATCCGGCATCCCGGATCCCGCCCCGTCTCAGCGATACACCACGTAGCGCATCAACAGGAACGACACGCAGGCCAGCCCGCCTTCCACCAGCGGCTTGGCCAGCCACGTGTACTGCAGGCCCAACGCCTGGTCGACCAGGCTGACCAGCAGCGTGCTCGCTGCCGTCAGCAGCAGCCACAGCCCGAAGAAGCGTGCAAAGCGCTTCCATCCCAGCTTGCGGGTGCCGGCCTCGGCAAAGGTGTAGCGGCCGTTGAGCCAGAAGCCCAGCAGCATGCCGGCGAAGCGGCCGGTGATATTGGCCGGCGCGACCGGCATGCCCAGCGCGCTGGCGGCCACGAACACCAGCCAATCGACCAGCAGCTGCACGAGCCCGATGACGAGATAGGTGCTTCCCTGGCGGACGAGGCCCATCAGCGTGGTGAAGGAGGCGGGATGCCCATGTTAACGGCCCACGCTCTAGAATCATCTGCAACGAACCACGGACCGCCTTTTCCATGACCCAACCCCTGCACGTCATCATCCTCGCCGCTGGCGCGGGCAAGCGCATGAAGTCGGTGCTGCCGAAAGTGCTGCAGCCGATCGCCGGCCAGCCGATGCTGGCGCATGTGATCGATGTGGCCCGCGAGTTGCAGCCTACGGCGATCCACGTGGTCCATGGCCATGGTGGCGAGGCGGTGCGGCAGTATTTCGCCGACCAGCCCGACCTGCAGTGGGCCGAACAGGTGCAGCAGCTGGGCACCGGCCATGCGGTGGCGCAGGCGATGCCGGAAGTGCCAGATGCGGCGCAGGTGCTGGTGTTGTACGGCGACGTGCCGCTGATCCGTGCGGACACGTTGCGCCACCTGCTGGCCCAGCCAGGCCGCTTGTCCGTGCTGGTGGCCGAGCTCGATGACCCGACCGGTTACGGCCGCGTGCTGCGCGATGCGGAGGGCAAGGTCGGCTCCATCGTCGAGCAGAAGGACGCCACTGACGACCAGCTGCGCGTGCGCATGATCAATACCGGCATCATCGCCGCCGAGTCGACCGCGCTGCGCCGCTGGCTGTCGCAGCTGTCCAACAGCAACGCCCAGGGCGAGTATTACCTCACTGACGTGTTCGCGTTCGCCGCGAACGAGTACACCCCGGCCGAGATGGCGCTGGTCGCCGATGCGCAGGAGGCCGAGGGGGCAAATGATCCCTGGCAGCTGTCGCAGCTGGAGCGCGCCTGGCAGCGCCGTGCGGTGCGTGCACTGTGCGCACAGGGCGCGCGCGTGCGCGACCCGGCACGCCTGGATATCCGTGGCACCGTCACCGTGGGCAGCGATGTGCTGATCGATGTCGACGTTGTCCTTGAAGGCAACATCGTGCTCGGTGACGGCGTCACCGTAGGCCCGTTCAACAGGCTGAAGGACGTCAACCTGGGGCCAGGCACCGAAGTGCGTGCGCACTGTGATCTGGACGGCGTGGTCACCGAAGGCGCTGCGCAGATTGGCCCGTTCGCACGGCTGCGCCCGGGCACCGTGCTGGCCGATGGCGTGCACGTCGGCAACTTCGTCGAGACCAAGAAGGTCACCCTCGGTGTGGGCAGCAAGGCCAACCACCTCACCTATCTGGGCGACGCGGTGATCGGCAGCAAGGTCAACATCGGTGCAGGAACCATCACCTGCAACTATGACGGCGTAAACAAGTCGACCACCACCATCGGCGACAACGCATTCATTGGCTCCAACAGTTCGCTGGTCGCGCCGGTACTGATCGGCGAAGGCGCGACCATCGCCGCCGGCTCGGTCATTACCCGCAACGCGCCTGATGGCAAGTTGACACTGGCACGTGCACGGCAGGAAACCATCGATGGCTGGAAGCGCCCGCTCAAGAAGGCCTGAGGCACGCATTCCGCACGCCGACGAGCTCGGCCTGCTGCCGGGCATTGAACAGCGGGCTGGCGAACTGCTCAGGGACCACGAAGCCTATCGGGTGTTCGCCGGCCACGGCCTGGACCTGGCGACACTGCAGTACGGCCTTGAGCGCGGGCAGCTGTGGGTGGTGGATGCGGCCGGCGGTGGCATTGCCGGCTACGTGCTGGCGGGAGAATTGGCAGGTGAGTTCCATGTGCTGCAGATGGATGTGGATCCTGCACACGGGCGGCAAGGCCATGGCCGCGCGTTGTTGCGCCATGCGTTGGCACAGGCCAGGGCCGACGGCTACGCGTCAGCGGTGCTGACAACGTTGATCGACGTACCGTGGAATGCGCCTTTCTATGCCAGCGAAGGATTCGTTGAAGTGCCGGAGGCGGAGTGGGGTGCCGGGCTGCAGTCGGTGATGGCCGAAGAGGCTGCGCTCGGGTTTCCGATGCACCTGCGGGTGGCGATGCGGCGGGTCTGGTAGGTGCCGACCCTGGTCGGCACATCCACGCATGGCGTGGATCTACTGGCAGACCGAGCCAAGTCGGCAACTCACCCCACCGGCAGCAGGATCGAGACGCACAACCCGCCATCGCCACGATTCTGCAGTGACACACGCCCGCCGTGCGCCTCCACGATCTCGCGGGTCAACGCCAGCCCCAGCCCGGTGCCGTTGCGCTTGGTGGAATAGAACGGCATCAGCGCGTTCTGCAGCACCTGCTCGTTCATGCCCTTGCCACGGTCCAGCACATCCAGGCGCAGCCATTGCGGCAACCGCGTCAGCTGCACCTGCACGTCATCATTGGGCGGATCGGCTTCGGCGCCGGCCTCATGCGCGTTCTTCAACAGGTTCAACAACGCCTGCCCAAACTGCGCGATGTCGATGCGGCTGCTCAGTTCCTCGTCCGGCTCGCGCTCCATGGTGAACGGAATCTGCTGGCGCAGGCTGGACAGGAAGGGGGCCCAGTGCACGGTCTGCAACTGCGGCTGCGGCAGCTTGGCAAAACGCGCATAGCCGCGAATGAAACCTTCCAGATGGCGCGCCCGGTCTTCGATGGTGGTGAAGATCTCCGGTAGCCGATCGAAGCGCTCGCGCTGCACCAGCACGCCGCCGGAATGGGCCAGCGAGGCGATTGGTGCCAGCGAGTTGTTGAGCTCGTGGCTGATCACCCGGATCACCTTCTTCCACGTCTGCACTTCCTGGCGGCGCAGCTCGGCGGTGAGCAGGCGTACCAGCAACAGGTCGTGCGGACGGCCATTGAGGTGGAAAGAACGACGTGAGAGGTGATAGACCTGTTCGTCATCCTCGTCGCTGTCTTCGCCTTCCGCATGCACCGCGAACAGGCTGTCGCCGCCGCGGGCGATGGCATCGCGCAGTTCCACCGGCACCTGTTCCAGCACGTCCTCCAGGCGCTGTCCTTCCAGCTTCCAGCCGCCATGCAGCAACTTGCGCGCGGCCAAGTTGGAGAACACCACGCGGGCGATGCCATCGCCGCCGGAGGCGATCAGCAGCATGGCCACCGGCGTGTTCTGCACCATTGTGTCCAGCAGCAGTTCGCGTTGCACCAGGCCCTGCCGCTGTGCACGCAGTACATCACCCAGTTCGCGGTGTGCCTGCACCAGGTCGCCGAGCTCGTCATTGCCGGGCCAGTGCACGCCGAAGTTGTATTCGCCGTCGCGATAGCTGCTGGTGGTGCCCGCCAGGGCCCGCATCAGTGACCGCACGGGGGCGGTGGCACGGCGCAGCGTCCACCACATCAGCGACAGCAGGATCAGTGCCGACACGGTGGTCACAACCCAGCCATGGTCCATCCAGTACGCCAGCAGCCACGGCAACGCGGCGGCCAGCGCCAGCACCGGCAGCAGGCGCAGGAACAGGCGGAAGGTGAACGAACGCCGCTTCATTCGCGTGGGATGCCGTGCCGGTCCATGCGCCGGTACAGCGCCTGGCGGCTCAGGCCGAGTTCGGCGGCGGCCTGGGCGATGACGCCGTGGTTGCGCGCCAGCACATCCTCGATGCGCGCACGGTCAGGATCATTGCCGGCACCGGGTGCCGGTCGCGAAGCTGGTGCGGCACGCGGCAGGTTCAGGTCGGCCACTTCGATGCGGTTGCCGGTCGCCAGCAGCTCGGCGCGCTGGATCACGTTGCGCAGTTCGCGCACGTTGCCGGGCCAGGGATGCCGTTGCAGGGCCGCGGTGGCGGCGCTGGACAGCGGCTTGCCGGCGGTCAGGAAGCGCTCGGCCAGCGGCACGATGTCGCCCGGGCGTTCGGCCAATGGTGGCAGTACCAGTTCCACCGTATTGAGGCGGTAGTACAGGTCTTCGCGGAAGGTGCCGTCGCGGATCATCGCCGGCAGGTCGGCATTGGTCGCACTGACCACGCGGACTTTGACCTGGCGCTCGCGATTGGAGCCAAGACGCTCGAAGCGGCCGGTTTCCAGCACACGCAGCAGCTTCATCTGCCCGCCCAGCGACAGGTTGCCGATCTCATCCAGGAACAGGGTGCCACCATCGGCGGCCTCGAACTTGCCTTCGCGTGCCTTGTTGGCGCCGGTGTACGCACCGGCCTCGGCGCCGAACAGTTCGGCCTCGATCAGTTCCGACGGCAATGCGCCGCAGTTGACCGTGATGAACGGGCCCTTGGCCACCAGCGAGTTGGCCTGGATGATCTGCGCGATCTTTTCCTTGCCGGCGCCGTTGGGGCCGGTGATCAGCACGGGCAGCTCCGAGCGCGCGACCTGGCAGGCGAGCGCGATGACGCGCTCGCTGGCCGGATCTGCAAAGACCGCGCCACAGAGCTTGTACTTCTCTTCCAGCGCGTTGCGCTGCCGCAGCTCACGCGCGCGCCGCCGGTCCAGCTCGCGCCGCGCCTCGGACAGCTCGAGCAGGTTGTTGACCGTGGTCAGCAGCTTGCGGTCGTCCCACGGCTTGGCCAGGTAGTCGGCGGCACCGGCCTTGACCAGGTCCACCGCGCTGCTCAGGTGGGTCCAGGCGGTGAGCAGGATCACCGGCAGGTCCGGGTGGCGCGCGCGGATCTGTGCGAACAGCGCTTCGCCCTCCTCGCCGGAGGTGGTGTCCTCGCTGAAATTCATGTCCTGGATCACCAGATCGACCGGCTGCGACTCGAGCAGGGCCAGCCCTTCGGCCGGGCTCTGCGCCTGCAGGGTGCCGATGTCATGCAGGGAGAACAGCACGTCCAGCGCGGTGCCCACGCTGGCGTTGTCGTCGATGATCAGGATCGAAGGCATCAAGCAGTTCTGCAGAAAGGGATGGGCGGCGCCGATGGAGCCGTGTTCGTATCCATACGCCGGGAGAGCCCGGCGCCACCCATCAAGCATAGCCAAAGCCGTGGCGACGAGGGCAGGCTGGTTTCAGTGCCGCGCTGGTGGAGGCGGTGGTGCCGGCGGTGGCGGAGTGGCCAGCGCCAGCCGCCACGAGGTGGCGTCCACCGGGACGGTGAGCTCGCGTTTGTCGCGGCGCAGCAACAGGTACGCAGTCGGGGCACTGGAATGCCGCAGCGCATCGGCAAGATGCTCGATCCGCCGCACAGCCGTATCGTCCAGGCGCAGGATGCGGTCGCCGCTGCGCACGCCGAAGCGGGCTTCCGGACGCGCGGCTTCCACCCGTACCTGGCCCTCGGTCGAGCGCAGCGCCAGGCGGGCATCATCCTGGCGCCATTCCAGCGTCTGCGAGCTGCCACCGCCGGCCAGCGCCGGCAGTGGCAGCAGTGCCATCAACAGCATCCGGCAGGCACGCATCTCACGCGCCCCGCGTGGCAACTGCGGGCGGGACCGCTGCCGCGCGCCGGGCCGGCCCGAATACCGCGACCTGGCCCAGCACCCACAGCAGCAGCGCGCCCAGCGGCAGGTAGTACAGGGGCATGCGTGGCAGCTCGTACAGGTTCATCAGTGCCAGATTGATCGCGTAGGCCGCCAGCATGCCCAGCACGATGCCCAGCGAGGCCAGCAGGAAGTTCTCGGTCTGGAAGTAGCGCAGGATCTGCCCGCGGGTGGCACCGAGTGCGCGGCGAATGCCGATCTGCTTGCTGCGCTGCTGCACCCAGAAGCTGGCCAGGCCGATGATGCCCAGTGCGGTGACCACCAGCAGCGAGACGCTGACGGTGATCAGCAGGCCAACCATCGCGCGGTCGTTCTTGAAGAAGTCCTTGCGCTGGTCTTCATAGGTCAGCTTGTCGCGCATCAGCCGGTTGGGGTCGTTGCGCTCCAGTACAGCAGCCCCCGCATCAAGCACCTCCTGGCGGCGTTCCGGCGAAGTGCGCAGCACATAGGTGCCACCCTCGTCGAAGGTGCGCCGCATGGGCAGCAGCATGGAGTTCGTCCAGTTGTCATTCCAGCCGTTGGGCGTGCTGAGCGTGTCGACGATGCCGACCACGTGCAGCGGCTGCTTGCCCATGTAGTAGGTCTTGCCCAGCGCGCTGCCGTTGGGTTCCATCTTGGCGGCTGTGGCCTGGGTGAGGATGACCGGGATGGCGTTTTCCTTGGCGCCCCCCTTGCTGGCGTCTTCGAAGTTCTGGTACTCGCCGGGCAGGAAATCGCGGCCGGCGATCAGGTTGATGCCCATCGTGGCCAGCCCGTTCTCGGACAGGGTGTACATCGAAGCGTTGGTGGTCGGCCGTTCCTGGTCGATCTCCCGCGAGATGCTGCTGCTGGACGAGCCGTTGCGGAAAGGCACCTGGTTGATGATGGTGACGTTGCTGACGCCGGGAAGCGCACGCAATGACGCCAGGTCCTCACGGGTGCGGGCCATGGCATCGGTCTGCTTGCCGATGCCGCTGACGCGGAGCATCACCAGTTCGTTCTCGGCGATGCCGCTGGGCATGCTGATCTTCTCCACGCGCTGGCTGACCAGGAACAGCGCGTTGCAGACGATGGCGCAGGTCAGTGCGACTTCCAGCACGATCAGGGCAGCGGCAGTCTTGTGCCGGCGCAGCGTGCTGAGGATGGGGCGGATGTCCATGGGAGTCCTCGTTCGGTTGCTTACTGCGACTTGAGCTGGATGGCCGGAGTGACCTGCATGGCGCGCCAGGCAGGCAGGAAACCGGCGGCAAGGCTGGCGAACAGGGTCAGGCCCAGCGCGAGCAGCAGCATGTTGCCGTCCAAGTGGGCCAGCTTTGCGTACTCCACCGGTTGCTGGCGCACCGCGAACAGGCCGAGCAGGGCCAGGCCGATGCCCAGCACGCCCCCGACCACGCCGACCGCGCCGGCTTCCACCAGGCACTGCAGGAAGATCTGGCCACGGCTGGCACCGAGTGCGCGGCGCACGCCGATCTCTCCACTGCGGCGCAGGAACTTGGCCAGCAGCAGGCCCACCGTGTTGACCAGGCAGACACCCAGGAAACCCAGTGCCAGCCACAGCTGCAGGCGCACGTCGCTGGGCACCGCGCCGTTGAAGTCCAGCCATTCCATCACGGTGCGCAGGCGCACGTTCGGCGGGTGCTTGAAGCGGCCGGCCTGGCGCTGCTGGCTCGAATAGTTCTCCAGGTAGCGGCGGTAGTCGGTGGCCTTGGCCGGGTCCATCTCCACCCAGTACTGCAGCCACGCGCAGGGCGCGTTGAGCGAGTAGCTGTTGCCATCGGGATTCTCGCCGAAGCAGTTCATGTTGCCGTTGCTGCCCAGCTTCAGGTCGAACGAGGTGGAGATCGGCAGCAGCAGGTCTTCGTTCTTGCCGTAGCTGCCGGTGGTCAGGTCGTAGAAGTGCGGCTCCGGGCTCCATTCCTTCATCACGCCGACGATGCGGTAACTCTGGCCTTCCATGCGCAGGTCGCGGCCCACGCTGTTGGCGCCCTGGTACAGCTTGTCGTTGAGCGCCTTGGAGATGACCACCACGCGTGCGCGGCCTTCATCGTCCTCGCGCGTCCAGGGGCGGCCGTACTGCATCGGCACCTCGAACATCGGGAAGAAATCGGCCGAGGTCCAGCGGGTGTCGATGCTGAAGGGCTTGAGGGTGCTGTTGTCCGGTTCGATGGTGCCGCCGCCGCCGCTCATCAGCGCCTGGCGCTCGCCCTTGGCCTCGCGCAGCAGCGCTTCACCGTCGAAGCGGGTCAACTGGGTTTCCGGTTCCTCGCCCGCGACATAGGCGCCGGTCGCGGCATCGAGCTGCACGTAGAACAGCCGGTCGCTCTTGCCGGGAATCGGGTCACCGGACAGCACATGGAACACGGTCAGGGTGGTCATCGAGGCACCGATGCCGAGGGCGATGGCCACCACCATCAGCGCGGTCAGGACCTTGTTGCGGCGGAAGCTGCGCACCGCCAGTCGGGCGTAGTAGGCGAACATGGCCGGCCCCTCACTCGTTGACGGCGACGATGTGGCGCGGCGGGGTGGCCAGCACCGGTTCGCGCACCAGGTCGGTGACCTGGCCATCGACGATGTGCACGTTGCGCTGCGCACGCGCGGCCAGTTCCGGATCATGGGTGACCATCACGATGGTGGTGCCGGCGGCGTTGATCTCCTCCAGCAGTTCCATCACGCCGCGCGCCATCTGCGTATCCAGGTTGCCGGTCGGTTCGTCGGCCAGCAGCAGGCGCGGGCTGCCGGCCAGGGCGCGTGCGATGGCCGCGCGCTGCTGCTGGCCGCCGGACAGCTCATTCGGGTAGTGCTTCATGCGCGAACCCAGGCCGACCTGGGTCAGCGCCTTCTCGATGCGCTCGCGGCGCTCGTTGGCGCTCATCTTCCGATAGCGCAACGGTACGTCGACGTTGTCGAACAGATTCAGATCGGGAATCAGGTTGAAGCCCTGGAAGATGAAGCCGATCTTCTGGTTGCGCAGGCGGCTGCGTGCGTCGTCGCCCAGCGTGCTCACATCCTGCCCGTCCAGCAGGTAGGTACCACTGGTGAAGGTTTCCAGCAGGCCGGCGATGTTGAGGAACGTGGTCTTGCCGGAACCGGACGGGCCGGTGACGGCGACGAACTCGCCTTCCTTGACCTGCAGTTCCAGCGAGCGCAGAGCGTGGGTCTCCACCTGTTCGGTACGGAAGACCTTGGCGACCGAACGCATTTCGAGCATGTACATGGGGTGTCCTCTCTCCAGGATTCAGGTTTCAGGTGTCAGTTGACGGAGACGCGTTCGGCGTCCTTGAACAGGTCGCTGCCGGAGACCACGATGCGGTCGCCTGGCTGCACACCCGACTTGATTTCCACTTCGCCCAGGCTGCTGACGCCCAGTTCCACCGGACGGCGCACGGCGGTGCGGCCATCCATCACGTAGGCCATGCCGTTGCCCTGTTCGACGAACGGGCCGCGCTCGACCTTCAGCACGTTCCTGCGGGTATCGAGCAGCACGCGCACCGACATCCGCTGGCTCTGGCGCAGGCCTTCCGGCTGCGCGCTGGCAAAGCGCACGCGGGCGTTGACCTCGCCGTTGACCACTTCCGGCGATACCGCGCTGATCTCGCCCGGGAACGGCTGGCCGTTGCCACCGGTCAGCTGGGCCGGCATGCCGATCGCCAGGTCGCGGGCGAAGCTCTCCGGCACCTTGATCTCGACCTCGAACTTGGACAGGTCGACTACGCCCAGCACCGGCGCGTTGGCGGCCAGGTTGGTGGACTGCACGGCCTGCACCTGGCCAACCTGGCCATCGAAGGGCGCGCGCAGCGTCAGCGCATCGACCTGGCGCTGCACTTCGGCCACCACAGCTTTCTGGCGGTCGGCCAGCAGGCGCTTGTTGCGGGCATCCAAGTCGGCGCCCTGGCTCTGCAGGCGCGCATCGGTGGTGGCGTTCGCCAGGGCGATGTCGGCTTTCTTCAGCGAATCCTTGGCCTTGGCCAGGTCGATCTGCGGTACCGCGCCGCCGTCGTAGCCGCGCTGGTAGCGCTGCAGGTCACGGTCGGCGGCCTGACGCTCGATGGTGGCTTGGTCGGTTTCCTTGCGCGACTTGGCGCGGGCCAGGGTGGCGTCCAGCGCGGCGCGGCTGGCCTCGGCTTCCAGCCCGGCCAGCGTTGCCTGTTCCTGGGCCAGCTTGCTGCGCAGTTCCGGGCTGTCGATGATCGCCAGCTCCTGGCCCTTCTTGACCACGTCACCGGCGACCACCTTCAGGTCCACGGTACCGGCCGAGATGGCATACAGGATCGGGCTGTTGGCGGCGATCACGCGACCGTCGGCGGCGATGTCGCGCACCAGGTCGCCGCGCTTCACTTCGGCGATGCGCACGCGGCTGCTGTCAAAGGAGCGGCTGGCATTGGACCAGGCATGTACCGCCCAGCCGATGCCGGCCAGCAGCGCGATGGCACCCAGCGCCGGCCAGCGATAGCGGTGCCAGGCCGCGCGGGAGGTGCCGGCCGGGGCGGTGGAAACGATCTGGTCCTGTGCGGAGGTGTCGCGGATCATCGGATGCGTGCCTGACGGTGGTAACCAGTACCAAGCAGGTTGCGTGCCAACTTTATTTCCTTTTGGTTCAACAGGTTGGATGAGGAGGCGAAGTGTCCGGGTGTCCGCGGACACCTTTCCGGACACTTTCATTAAGCGGACAGGAGGGCGACGCCGGACGCGCGGGCTAGAATGCGCCGATCGTCTTCAAGGAAACGCGTGACATGTGTGGAATCGTGGGTGCGATCGCTGATCGCGACGTGGTGCCGGTACTGATCGAGGGGCTGAAGCGTCTTGAATACCGTGGTTACGATTCCTCGGGTATTGCGGTAGTCGACCAGGGTGAGCGCCGCGATGTACGCCGCGTGCGTCGTACCGGTCGTGTGTCGGAAATGGCCACTGCGGCCGAGGCAGAGGGCTTCAATGCGGTGCTGGGCATCGGCCACACCCGCTGGGCCACCCACGGTGGTGTCACCGAGGCCAACGCGCATCCGCATATCAGCCATGGCGTGGCGCTGGTGCACAACGGCATCATCGAGAACCATGAGGAGCAGCGCGAGAAGCTGCGTGCGCTGGGCTACACCTTCGAGTCGCAGACCGATACCGAAGTCATCGCCCACCTCATCCACCATCACCTGAAGGACGGCGATGACCTGCTGGTGGCGCTGCAGCACACGGTGAAAGAGCTGACCGGTGCCTATGCGCTGGCCGTGGTCAGCCGCGCCGAGCCGGAGCGCTTCGTCTGCGCGCGCATGGGCTGCCCGCTGCTGATCGGCCTGGGCGAGGGCGAGAATTTCGTCGCCTCCGACGTCTCGGCGGTGATCTCGGCCACACGCAAGGTGATCTTCCTGGAAGAGGGCGACACCGCCGAGATCCGTCGCGATGGCGTGCGCATCTTCGACGAGCATGACCAGCCGGTCGAGCGCGACGTGCATCTGTCCGATGTGTCGCTGGCCTCGCTGGAGCTGGGTCCGTACCGCCACTTCATGCAGAAGGAAATCCACGAACAGCCGCGTGCGCTGGGCGACACCATCGAAGCGGCGATCGACGCCGGTGGCTTCCCGGCCGAGCTGTTCGGCAAGAACGCCGAGGCGGTGCTGTCGGGCATCGAGGGCGTGCAGATCATTGCCTGCGGCACGAGCTACTACGCAGGCCTGACCGCGCGCTACTGGATCGAGGCCATCGCCGGCCTGCCGTGCAGCGTGGAGATTGCCAGCGAGTACCGCTACCGCGCCGCTTATGCGAACCCGAAGCATCTGGTCGTGACCATTTCCCAGTCCGGCGAAACGCTGGATACGATGGAGGCACTGAAGTACGCCAAGGCGCTTGGCCACAAGCACACGCTGTCGATCTGCAACGTGCCGGAAAGCGCAATTCCGCGCGCCAGCGAGCTGGTCTGCTACACCCGTGCCGGCGCCGAGATCGGCGTGGCTTCGACCAAGGCCTTCACCACCCAGCTGGCCGCGCTGTTCCAGTTGACCGTGGTGCTGGGCAAGCTGCATGGCCGCATCGACGCGGCGCAGGAAGCGGATTACCTGGAGCAGCTGCGCTTCCTGCCGGGCAGCGTGCAGCACGCGCTGAACCTGGAACCGCAGATCGCGGCGTGGGCCGAACGCTTTGCGCGCAAGTCCAATGCGCTGTTCCTGGGCCGTGGCCTGCATTACCCGATCGCGCTGGAGGGCGCGCTCAAGCTCAAGGAGATTTCCTACATCCACGCCGAGGCCTACCCGGCAGGTGAGCTGAAGCATGGTCCGCTGGCGCTGGTGGACGAGGACATGCCGGTGGTGGTGATCGCCCCCAACGACAGCCTGCTGGAAAAGGTGAAGTCGAACATGCAGGAAGTGCGCGCGCGTGGCGGCGAGCTGTTCGTGTTCGCCGACCAGGACAGCAACTTCAACGCGTCCGAAGGCGTGCACGTGATTCGCACCCCGCGCCACGCCGGCGTGCTCAGCCCGATCGTGCACACCATCCCGGTGCAGCTGCTGGCCTACCACACTGCGCTGGCACGCGGCACCGACGTGGACAAGCCGCGCAACCTGGCCAAGAGCGTGACGGTGGAGTAATACCCATCGCTCCGGTTGGATGCTGCAAGCGAAGGGGCCCCGCGTGGGCCCTTTCGTTTGGCCGGACAGTGCGAAGTGGGATTGCCGCCGGGTGTTCTGTCCGCTGTCGGCAGCGGGCAATCAATCTTTAATGCGCAACTGCGCTTGTATTCAGCGGCGGTTTCAGCCGCGGTGCCATTCTCTGGATCGTCAGCTGGTTCCCACGACGAACTGTCCTATCGATGCCGGTAGTGACCGATGGTCGCAGTCGTAGAATCGATTTGACCGAGGTCCGGGTTGAGCGGTTGAACCCCCACCTCGTTCGCGTTGCAGCACGTCGTCTGCCGATGCCTCCCATGCGGCAGACGGGTGCGCCAGACGTGCGCTGAAAGGTCTGTTCCCGGGGAGGGGGCGTATCGGAAGAGCACACTTTTTTGACTTCAGTGACCTGCACCAGGAAACAAGAATGAACGTCCGCGAACTCCTGCAATCCAAGAAAGAAGCTGTCATCACCATCGATGCCGAAGACACCATCGGTGCCGCCGCCCACAAGATGAGCGCGAACAGGATCGCTGCGCTGGTGGTGATGAAGGACGATGCCCCGGTCGGCATCATCTCCGAGAAGGACATCGTGCGCACCCTGGCCGACGATGGCCCGCAGGCCGGCCGCCGGGTGATTTCCAGCCTGCCGTCCACGGGCCTGGAGGGCATTGCGCCGGACGCCACGCTGAAGCAGGCCATGTCGCTGATGACGTACTCGCGTCGCCGTCACCTGATGGTGACCGACGGCAACCAGCTGGTCGGCATCCTCAGCCTGGGCGATATCGTGAAGAACCTGCTGGGCGAGCTGGAACTGGAAAAGGCCGTGCTGCAGGACATCTACATGGCCGCCCACTGAGGGCTGCAGCGCTGGAATCAGAGAAGCCGGGCATTGCCCGGCTTCTTCGTTCACGGCGTCGGTGAAGTCAGAACGTCACCTTCACCGAGTCGGCACTGTAGTTCGCCGGGCCGTGGTAGACCACTTCGATGTTGTTGCCATCGGGGTCGAGCACGAAGGCGCCGTAGTAGCCCGGGTGGTAGGGGCGCTCGCCCGGTGCGCCGTTGTCTGT
This sequence comes from Stenotrophomonas thermophila, assembly GCF_001499715.1. Taxonomy (NCBI): domain Bacteria; kingdom Pseudomonadati; phylum Pseudomonadota; class Gammaproteobacteria; order Lysobacterales; family Lysobacteraceae; genus Stenotrophomonas; species Stenotrophomonas thermophila. The sequence goes on from NZ_CVIW01000015.1 coordinate 25,847, forward strand.
GCCACCGGCGGCGATGGCAGCGGTGTGGAAGGCATCGACCGTGGCGCTGTCGCGGGCCTGGAAGGCTAGATGATGGCGGCCGGTCAGCTGGCCGGCGGCGGCACGGCTGCTGGCGCTGGAAATGAACAGCTCGTCGGCCCAGAAGAAGTCCGGCCCTTCGCCGCCGAGTGGGATGCCGATCGTATCGAACACTGCCTGGTAGAAGCGGCGGCTGGCGGCCAGGTCGCGCACTACCAGCTGGATGTGGTCGATCAGGCGGCCACGGTGCAGTTCCATCGTTTCCATGCGTACCTCTTCAAAAAGGGGACGGAGTCGGTAGCGCCGGGCCGTGCCCGGCGAGCGCGCAGCGCGGCCTGCTCAAGGCCGCCGGGCATGGCCCGGCGCTACCGGAATTGTGCCCCTTTCCGGGTCAGACGTTGGCGATGATCTCGACCCAGTAGCCGTCCGGGTCCTTGATGAAGGCCAGGTTCTTCATGCGGCCGTCGGTCAGCCGCTTCTGGAAGGTTACCCCGAGGTCCTCGAAGCGCTGGCAGGCCGCCTCGATGTCCGGCACCGACACGCAGATGTGGCCGAAGCCGCGCGGGTCGCTGTTGCCGTCGTGGTAGACCGCGCCGTCCTGGGTTTCGGTGCCGTGGTTGTGGGTCAGTTCCAGCACGCCCGGCAGGCCGGCCATCCACAGGCGGCGCTGGCTGTCGTCTTCCGGTACCACCACGCCGGCCGGGAGGTAGGCCAGGAAGTACAGGCTGAACTGGGCCTCCGGGAAGTCGCGCTTGTCGATCAGCTGGTAGCCGAGCACGCGGGTGTAGAAGTCCAGCGAGGCGGTGATGTCCTTCACCCGCAGCATGGTGTGGTTGAACACGAAGCCGGTGGTTTCGGCCGGGGCCTGGGCGGCGACGCCGGGGACATCGCGCAGGGCGGGAATGGTCATGGGGGGAGGTCCTTCAGACAGGGCCGTTGCCGGCCGGATGGGGGCATTCTACCGGCCAGCACCTGACGGTACCGCGACGTACAATGGCCGGATCGCACCGTTCCGTCCTGACAACGATTGCCCGCCATGTCGCAGCGTGAATGGGTGGCCGCCGCCATCCGCAAGATTGAAGCCGATTTCAACCGCTCCGCCGATACCCACCTGATCCCGCTGGCGCTGCCCGGGTTCGAGGGCATCGATGTGTACCTGAAGGATGAGTCGAGCCATCCCACCGGCAGCCTCAAGCACCGGCTGGCGCGCTCGCTGTTCCTGTATGCGCTGGCCAATGGCTGGCTGCGCGAAGGGCGACCGGTGATCGAAGCGTCCAGCGGCTCGACGGCGGTGTCCGAAGCCTATTTCGCGCGCCTGCTCGGCCTGCCGTTCATTGCGGTGATCCCGGCCACCACCTCGCCTGAAAAGATCGCCGCGATCGAGTTCCAGGGCGGCCGCTGCCACCTGGTCGAACGCGCCTGCGACCTCAACTGTGATTCGGAAAAGCTGGCCCGTGAAACCGGTGGCCACTTCATGGACCAGTTCACCTACGCTGAGCGCGCGACTGACTGGCGTGCCAACAACAACATCGCCGAGTCCATCTTCAAGCAGATGGCCGAAGAGCCCAGCCCGGTTCCGGAATGGATCGTGTGCAGCCCCGGCACCGGCGGCACCGCCGCCACCCTGGGCCGCTATGTCAGCTACCGCCGCCACGACACCCGCATCCTGTGCGCGGACCCGGAAGTGTCGGTGTTCTTCGACGGCTACCGGGCCGCCGTGGCCGGTGAACAGGACTGGCGCGACCTGACCTGCAGTGGTGGTTCGCGCGTGGAAGGCATCGGCCGGCCACGGGTGGAGCCGAGCTTCATCCCGACCAGCGTCGATGCGATGGTCAAGGTACCCGACGCGCTGAGCCTGGCTGCGATGCGCCATGTCAGCCGCCAGCTCGGCCGCCGTGTCGGTGGCTCGACCGGCACCAACTTCATCGGCGTACTGCAGGCGGCGCAGTGGATGCGCGAGGCGGGCCAACAGGGCAGCATCGTCAGCATCCTGTGCGACAGCGGCGAGCGCTATGCGCAGAGCTACTACTATCCGGCGTGGTACGCGCGCCAGGGCATTGATGTCGACGGCGCCGACGCACAGCTGGCCGCTGCGGTGGCCGGGCAGGGATTGCCCGAGCTGCCGTGGTGCAGCCTGGAAGCGCTGTAGCACGGACGACGCTCGCGCCGGGCCATGTCGGCGTCCGCGACGGTGTCTCAGTAACCCGCTGCGGTGAAGGCGTCGAGCACCGCGTCGCGCAGTGCATCGGGCAAGGCCTCGATGTCCATCGCGCGGTCATCCAGGTGCAGGGTGGGATCCAGGATGCTGGCGCGGCCCTGGGCCAATGCCTGCAACCACAGCAGCACGCAGATCACGAACTCGCGCTCATGGCCCAGCTGCAGCTGGCTGGCGCCGCGCTCGACCACTTCGAACGGGTACCACTCCTGGCTTTCATTGAACGTGCCGCCCTGCTGCAGCACCGCCTGCAACTGCTGCAGGTGGCGCGGGGCGTCGTCGCCGGCATCGCACAGCGCGGCGATCCAGGCCAGTTCGGCCGCGCTGGCAGACAGTGCCAGCGACCGCGCCGGTGAGGCGGATGCAACTGCAGCCAGACCTTCCATGTGGGGCCTCGTTCGGTACGTGCCGCTGCGGACTCCCCCGCATCCAGAGCTTCGGGGGGCGCGCGTAAGGCCGATGTGAATGCCGCGCCCCCTTGTCAGCCGCGCCCGGCAGCGCCATATCTGGAGGGCTGCCCGGGTGCCGGGCCCGTATCCTGGAGATCTGCCGTGACCGTTGCCAACCCCCTGCTCGATTTTTCCGGCCTGCCGCGCTTCGAGGCGATCCGCCCCGAGCACGTCGCGCCGGCGCTGGATGTGCTGCTGGCCGAGGCCGAAGCCGCCGTCAGCGCGGCCGAGCAGGTGCAGCCGGTGCGTTGGGAGACCTTCGTCACCCCGTTGGACGACGCGACCGAGCGACTGTGGCGCGCCTGGAGCCTGGTCGGCCACCTGCAGGGCGTGGTCAACACCCCGGAACTGCGCGAGGCCTACAACAGCAACCTGCCGCGGGTGACCCGCTTCGCCAGTGCGCTGGGGCAGAACCTGGCGCTGTATCGGCAGTACCAGGCGCTGGCCGCCAGCCCGGAGGCTGCGCATTTCGATGAAGCCCAGCGCAAGGTGCTGGACAACACCCTGCGCGACTTCCGCCTGGGCGGCGCCGAGCTGGCGCCCGAGGCCCAGCAGCGTTTTGCTGCGATCAAGGAAGAACTGTCGGCGCTGTCGGCGAAGTTCTCGCAGAACGTGCTCGACGCTACCGATGCCTGGTCGCTGATCATCGAAGACGAAGCGCGGCTGAAGGGCCTGCCGGAAGACGTGAAGGCCACCGCGCATGCCGCAGCACGGAAGGACGGCAAGGCCGGCTGGAAACTGACCCTGCAGATGCCGTGCTACCTGCCAGTGCAGACCTGGGGCGAGGACCGCGACCTGCGCGAGATCCTGTACCGCGCCAGCGCCCAGCGTGCGTCCGAATTCGGCGATGACGCACTGGACAACAGCGGCAACATCGACCGCATCCTGGCCCTGCGCGCCGAACTGGCTGCGTTGCTCGGCTTCGATTCGTACGGCCATTACTCGGTGGCGACCAAGATGGCGCAGGACCCGGCCGAAGTGCTCGGTTTCCTGCGTGACCTGGCCTCGCGCGCCAAGCCGTTCGCCGCCAGGGACCGCGCCGAGCTGGAGCAGTTCGCACGCGAGCAGCTGGGCATCGATGCCCTGCAGGCCTGGGACCTGGCGTTCGCCGCCGACCGCCTGAAGCAGGCGCGTTACAGCTATTCCGAGCAGGAGGTGAAGCAGTATTTCACCGAGCCGAAGGTGCTGGGCGGCCTGTTCTCGGTGATCGAGCAGCTGTATGGCCTGCATGTGCAGGAGGACAGCGCGCCGGTCTGGCACGAAGACGTGCGCTTCTTCCGCCTGGTCGATGCGCAGGGCGCGCTGGTCGGCCAGTTCTACCTGGACCTGTACGCACGCGAGGGCAAGCGCGGCGGGGCGTGGATGGATGATTGCCGCAACCGTCGCGTGCGCGCCGACGGCAGCGTGCAGACGCCGCTGGTCTACCTGGTGTGCAACTTCGGCCGGGGCGCCAACGGCAAGCCGGCCACCTTCAGCCACAACGAAGTGACCACGCTGTTCCATGAGATGGGCCACGGCCTGCACCAGCTGCTGACCCGCATCGGCGAACTGGGCGTGGCCGGCATCAACGGCGTGGAATGGGATGCGGTTGAGCTGCCCAGCCAGTTCATGGAGAACTTCTGCTGGGAATGGGACCACCTGCAGGCGATGACGGCGCACGTGGACAGCGGCGAGCCGCTGCCGCGCACGCTGTACGAGCGCATGCTGGCCGCGCGCAACTTCCACAGCGGCATGGCCACCGTCCGCCAGCTGGAGTTCGGCCTGTTCGACATGCTGCTGCACAGCCAGTTCGAGCCAGCGCAGGACAGCGTGCTGGCGCTGCTCGACCGCGTGCGCGCGGAAGTGGCGGTGAACCACCCGCCGGCCTGGAACCGCTTCCCGCACCAGTTCAGCCACATCTTTGCGGGCGGTTACGCCGCGGGCTACTACAGCTACAAGTGGGCCGAGGTGCTCAGCGCCGACGCCTATGCCGCGTTCGAGGAAGCGCCGCAGGCACTGGCGGAAACCGGTGCACGCTTCCGTGATGAGATCCTGTCGCGCGGTGGCAGCCGCCCGGCGGCGGAGAACTTCAGGGCTTTCCGCGGCCGTGCACCGCAGATCGACGCGCTGCTGCGTCACTCGGGCATGGCGTAAGGCGTCGGGTAGGTGCCAACCTTGGTTGGCACTTCACCGCCCTCCACGCATGGCGTGGATCTACCGGAACGCCGGCCAACGGCCGGCACTACCGGTGGTGGGTCATTCGGCGTAGATCATCTTCCGGGTCATGCCGCCGTCGACGATGAAATCCTGGCCGGTGCTGAAGCCGGACAGCGACGACAGCAGGTATACCGCGAGCGCGCCGATGTCCTCGGGGTGGCCGACCCGGCCGACCGGATGCTGTGCGTGGTCGATGGCCGAGTACTCCGGCGCGTGTCGCCGTGAGGGTGCCTGCCACTCGCTGGTGCCGATCCAGCCCGGGCTGATGCTGTTCACCCGCACCGCCGGGCCGGCGCTGATCGCCAGCGCATGGGTGAAGGCCACCAGGCCACCCTTGGCCGCCGCATAGGCCTCGCTGTGCGCTTCGGATTGCCAGGCGCGGGTCGAGGCGATGTTGATGATGGCGCCGGCGGCGCTGGCTGTCAGCGCCGGCAACGCGTGCTTGCTGCACAGGAAAGCGCCGTGCAGCGACGACAGGCGGCGCTGCCATTCATCCCAGTCCATGTCCTGCAGCCGCGAGCCGTGCGCACCGGCGATGCCCGCGTTGTTGACCAGCCCGTCGATGCGACCAAAACACTGCAGGGCCGTGGCAATGAAGTCGCGCACACTGGCTTCGTCGGTAATGTCCAGGTGCTGGAATGCGGCGTCCTCACCGCGTTGCCACTCGCGCAGGCAGGCCTGGCCGGCTTCCACGTCCAGGTCGCCGATCAACACGCGGCCACCTGCACCGAGCACGCACTGGGCGATGCCACGGCCGATGCCGTTGGCGCCGCCGGTGACCAGCACCACCTTGCCCGACAGCGGCGCGGCCGGCCAAGCGGCAATCGGCGGCACCGTGCTCACGACAGGTCTTCGCCACGCAGGCGGCGATGCCAGCCGTCCACGCCGATACGGTCCAGGGTCTGGATGTTGCGCTCGACGATCACGTCCGGATCAGGGAACGCGTCCACCGCGCGCGTCACGCTGTCTTCGCGCAGCAGGTGCAGGGTGGGGAAGGGCGCACGGTTGGTGTAGTTGCTGGCATCGCCCGGCGCCACGCCTTCGAACTGGTAGTCCGGATGGAAGCTGGCCACCTGCAGGATGCCCTGCAGGTCCAGTGCCTCGATCGCCGCATCGGCGTTGTCGAGGAAGTCGTTGTAGTCGAGGAAATCGGTCAGCACCTGCGGATGCACGATCAGCGTGGTATCGATCTGCTCGGCCGGCGTATCGCGCAGCAGGACCAGTTCCTCGGCCAGCTGCTCAACCAGGGCTTCCGTCGTGGTCGCATCGCTGAGCACGATGCGGACCTGGTCCTTCACATACACCGCCTTGGCGAACGGGCACAGGTTCAGGCCGATGACGATGCGTTCCAGCCACAGGCGGGTGGCGGCGATCGGGTCCTCGGTGGGCAGTTGGGCGTCGGTCATGGCGGGCACGTCGGCTGGCGGGGCGGACATTGTAGGCGCGTCGATTGCAACGCGCCGTCGTACCGCAGGTGCCGGCGCCGGGCCATGCCCGGCGGCCAGATCAATCGCGGAAATTGTTGAACTGCAGCGGCAGCTCGAACTTGCCGGCCTTGAGCACGGAGATGGCGTCCTGCAGGTCATCGCGCTTCTTGCCCTGCACGCGCAGCTTGTCGCCGTTGATCTGGCTTTCGACCTTCAGCTTGGCCTCCTTCAGCGCAGCGGCGATCTTCTTGGCGACCTTCTGCTCGATGCCCTGCTTGACGGTGATCTTCTGCCGGGCCTGGGCCAGGTTGGTCTCGATGTCGCCGAATTCGAGGCTGAGCACATCGATGCCGCGCGCGGCCAGGCGTGCACGCAGGATGTCGTTCATCTGCTTGAGCTGGAACTCGGTCGGCGCGAACTGGTTGATCACATCGCCATCGCGCTCGAACTTGGCATCCACGCCCTTGAAATCGAAGCGGGTGGCCAGTTCGCGGTTGGCCTGGTCGATGGCGTTGGTCAGTTCGTGGGTGTCGACTTCGGACACGACGTCGAAGGAAGGCATGGGCGATGCTCCGCAGGATTCAGTGACAGCCATTCTATCGCGAGGGCCCTATGCCCGCCCTTTGTAGCGCCGAGCCTACGTTTGGCTGCTTTGTGAAGAGCAGCCGAGCGTGGGCTCGGCTCTACAGAAAGCGACGACCGGGCGATAATGGGCCATGAACGTGCAACGCTCTCCCTCGCGCGCGGTGGCCTGGATGGTCGCTGCGGTCGCCTGCTTCTCGCTGATGGACGCCGGCATGAAGCAGCTGTCGGCCAGCTACCCCACCCTGGAAGTGACCTTCCTGCGCGGCGCGGCCTCGTTGCCGTTCGTGCTGGTCTGGGTGCTGGCCAGCGCCGGGCCGCGTTCACTGGTGCCGCGCCGCTGGGGGCTGCACCTGCTGCGTGGTGCGCTGGGCATGGCGATGATCGGCTGCTTCGTGTTCGCCCTGCGCGACCTGCCGCTGTCCACTGCCTACACCATCTATTTCGTTGCCCCGCTGCTGATCGCTGCGCTGTCGGTGCCGCTGCTGGGCGAACGGGTCGGGCCGCGGCGCTGGGTCGCCATCGGCATCGGCCTGGTCGGCGTGCTGGTGGTGCTGCGGCCGGGCGTGGACGGCTTCATTTCGGTGCCTGGGCTGATGGTGCTGGCCGCGGCCACCGCCTATGCCGTAGCTGCGATCACGGTCAGCCTGCTGACCCGCACCGATACCTCGCAGTCGATGGTGGTCTGGTTCCTGGTGATCATGGCCATCGGTGCCGGCCTGCTGGCCCTTCCCGGCTGGGTGCCACTGCAACTGGCACATGCGCCGCTGATCGGCGGCATGGGCCTGGCCGGGGCGCTGGGCCAGATCGCCCTGACCAGGGCCTTCCAGCTGGGCGAGGCCTCGATGATCGCGCCGCTCGAGTACAGCGGGCTGGTCTGGGTGATCGGCTGGGACCTGGCGTTCTGGGGCCAGCTGCCCGATGGCTATACCTGGGTGGGGCGGCGATCATCGTTGCGTCCGGCCTGTACCTGCTGCATCGCGAGCGGGTGAACCGGCAGGAGCCGCCGAAGCCGTTGGACCACCCCTGAGCCGGGGTAGGGCCGGCCGGCGGCCGGCAACCCCTCGCGCCGGAGGGACCGCTGCAGGTGCCGGCCAGCGGCCGGCGCTACCGTGGGCAGCGGCTTAGAACCAAAAGGAATAACATTCTGGCCCATGGCGCGGGCGCGCGACCGCCTGCGCTGGTAGGCTGCACGCCCCCTTCCGTCACCCAGCCGGTGAGCCACGCCCGTGATCGAGTTCCAGCGCCTGCACAAATCCTATGCCGTTGCCGGCCGCGCAGTGAGCGCGCTGCAGCTGCTGGACCTGACCATCGAGGCCGGTGAGGTATTCGGCATCATCGGCCATTCCGGCGCCGGCAAGTCGACGCTGATCCGCATGATCAACCGCCTGGAAGAACCCAGTGGCGGGCGTCTGCTGATCGGTGGCGAGGATGTCACCGCACTGGACGCGGACGGCCTGCGCTCGCTGCGCCGGCGCATCGGCATGATCTTCCAGCACTTCAACCTGCTGTCTTCGCGCACGGTGGCCGGCAACGTCGCCTTCCCGCTGGAGCTGGCCGGCACGCCGAAGGCGGAGATCGACGCACGCGTGGTCGAGCTGCTGCAGACCGTTGGCCTGGAAGCGCATGCGCAGAAGTATCCGGCGCAGCTGTCCGGTGGCCAGAAGCAGCGCGTCGGCATTGCCCGCGCACTTGCAACGCGTCCGCAGATCCTGCTGTGCGACGAGGCCACCAGTGCGCTCGATCCGCAGACCACGGCATCGGTGCTGTCGCTGCTGTCGAAGATCAATCGCGAGCTGGGCCTGACCATCGTGCTGATCACCCACGAGATGGACGTGATCCGCCGCGTCTGCGACCGCGTCGCCGTGCTCGACGCCGGCCAGATGGTCGAGACCGGGCCGGTCACCCGGGTGTTCCTGCATCCACAGCATCCGACCACGCGCCGTTTCGTCAGCGAATCGGAGCACATGGACGAAGGTGCGCTGCATCGCGATTTCGATGCCGTCGGTGGCCGCATCGTGCGGCTGACGTTCCTCGGTGGCGACACCTACGAACCCCTGCTCGGCAGCGTCGCGCGGCAGACCGGGGTCGACTACAACATCCTGTCCGGCCGTATCGACCGGATCAAGGACACCCCGTATGGCCAGCTGGTCGTCGCCCTGGTGGGCGGTGACCAGTCCGCCGCGCAGGCCGCGTTCGTGGCCGCCGGCGTGCACGTTGAGGAACTGCGTCGATGATCATCGCTACTGCCGGCGGCTTCTTCCGCCACCTGGATGCGGACAAGTGGGTGGATATCGGCAAGGCCACCCTCGAGACGCTGCTGATGATGGCCGGCTCGCTGCCGCTTACCCTGGCCATCGGCCTGCCGATGGGCGTGCTGCTGTACGTGTTCGGCGCGCCGCAGATGAAACGCCGGCCACTGGTCTATGGCGCGCTGGCGATCGTGGTGAACCTGCTGCGTTCGGTACCCTTCATCATCCTGATGGTGGTGTTGATCCCGGTGTCGCTGTGGTTGATGGGCCAGTCGATCGGCGTGCTCGGCACGTTGCCGGCGCTGGTCATCGGTGCGGCGCCGTTCTACGCGCGCCTGGTGGAAACCGCGCTGCGCGAAGTGGACCGCGGCGTGGTCGAGGCCGCGCAGTCGATGGGTGCCACCACCTGGCAACTGGTCACCCGGGTGCTGCTTCCCGAGGCGCGGCCGGGCCTGATTGCCGCCGCCACGGTCACTACCGTTGCTCTGGTTGGCTTCACTGCCATGGGCGGCGCGATCGGTTCCGGCGGCCTGGGCGACCTGGCGCTGCGCGAAGGCTACCAGCGCAACCGCACCGACGTGGCCCTGGTTACCGTGGTGGTGCTGCTGATCCTGGTGCAGCTGCTGCAGATGCTCGGCGACCGCCTGGTCGCGCACTACACCCGCAAGTAGCCCGCCTCAGATAGTGCCGGCCGCTGGCCGGCAACGATGCGCTGCTCCCAGGTATGCCGGAGCTGCCGGCCAGCGGCCGGCACTATATCTGCGCCCGGCGCTCTCTCAACGCACGTTGGGTACTTCGTAACCCAGCTTGCCGACCTGCTCCGGGCGCTGTGGCACACGCTTGAGCTTGTCGGTGTTCACCCCGTATTCGTCACGCAGGCGCTCGGCCAGTTCCTTGTAGAGGCCCTTGTCCATGTCCGGTGTGCGCGAGAAGATCCAGGCCATCTCGCGGCCCGGGTAGCCGATCAGTGCCCAGGAATAATCTGGTGCTACTTCCAGCACCCGTGAATGGGTGGGCACCACGCGATAGAACCAGGTGCGCCAGCCGTGATTGCCGCTGTCCGGGTCGACACTGGCGCGTGCGCGGATCTCCTGCAGGGGTTCGCCGAAGCCATCACGATAGCGGTAGGTGATGCCGACCTTGTGCGCGTCGCGCAGTTCGTACTCGTTGACGCTGGCCACATGGCCGCGCTCGACGAAGTTCGGCACGCGGCCAATCACGTACCAGGTACCCATGAAGCGCTTCAGGTCGATCGGCGCATCCGGGTCGACGACGCGTGGGGCGCTGGCACGGGGCGATGGCGGCTCGCTGGCGGCCACGGCGGGGCCCGCCAGGGACAGGGCCAAGAGCATGGCGCAGAGCGGGCGGATCGAAGTCATGCGGGAGCGGGCTCAGGAGGGCTTTGCGTGAGCATGGTCGACTGAGCGTGCGCGATCCGTCAATGGTGTCGCAGCCTTTGAGAAGGGCATTGACCAAGCTGTGTTGCACTGTCTACCGGAGAAGCCCCATGAACGCACGTTCCGTCCGTCGCCCTGCAGCTGAACGCGTCAGCCTTGAACGTGCCGACCCGCGCCTGCTGCGCAGCGTGCGGCAGTTGGCCCTGGCCGGTGTGGCACTGGTCCTGGTCTGGCCGGCCGCGCGTGGTAGCAGCGCGTGGCTGGGCTGGTTGCCGATGTGGCTGGTGGGCATGCCGCTGGTGGCCTGGTGGGCGCTGCTGCGCTTCCCGTTGCCGCGCCTGTCGTGGCTGCGGCGGGCGCGCCACACCGGTGGACAGGCGGACCGACGCGGTGGCGGTGCGCCCCGCCGCCGTCGCGGCGCCACCGCCGCGGCCTGACCTTCGACACGGGGGCGACAGCGGTGATCCATGCTAGCGTTCCAAGGCTTATGACTGCCTGGAGCTGCAATGTCACGATTCGCTTCCGCCTGCCTGTTGGCTGGCATGATGACCGCTGCCTCGGTGGGGACCGCCGTGGCCGCTGAAGACACCGACCGTTACGCCTGGCTCGAAGACGTAACCGGCGACAAGCCGCTGGCCTGGGTCAAGGAACAGAACGCCAAGTCCGAGGCGCGCCTTGCGCAGACCCCGGCCTTCAAGCAGATGGAAGCCAGCATCCGCGAGGTGCTCGACTCCGATGCCAAGATTCCCGCCGTGCAGAAGATCGGCGACTACTACTACAACTTCTGGAAGGACCAGCAGCACGAGCGTGGCCTGTGGCGACGCACCACCCTGGCCGAATACCGCAAGGCCTCGCCGCAGTGGGAAACCGTGCTCGACCTGGATGCACTGAACAAGGCCGAGGGTGAGAACTGGGTCTGGCACGGCGCCGATTGCCTGCGCCCGGACTACAGCCGTTGCCTGATCGCGTTGTCGCGCGGCGGCGCCGATGCCGACGTCACCCGCGAATTCGACCTGGCCAACAAGACCTGGATCAAGGATGGCTTCTTCCGTCCGGAGTCGAAGGGCGGCCTCAACTGGATCGACCGCGATACCGTGTTCGTCTACACCGACTTCGGTGCCGGCTCGATGACCACCTCCGGCTACCCGCGCGTGGCCAAGCTGTGGAAGCGTGGCACGCCGATGGCCTCGGCCACCGTGGTGTACGAAGGCAAGCCGGAAGACATGTACATCGCGGCGATGCACGATGACACCCCGGGCTTCGAGCGCAACCTGGTCAGCCGCACGCTGGCGTTCTACAACAACGAGCTTTACCTGCGTGGCGACGACGGCACGCTGACCAAAATCGATGCGCCGAATTCGGCCGAGAAGGGCCTGCACAAGCAGTGGCTGACCCTGGAACTGCGCGATCCGTGGACCGTGGGCGGCAAGACCTATGCCTCCGGTTCGCTGCTGGCCACCCAGCTGGACGACTTCCTGGCCGGCAAGCGCGAGTTCGACGTGCTGTTCACCCCGACCGCGACCACCTCGCTGGCCAGCGCCACCTGGACCAGGAACCATCTGGTGCTGAACGTGCTGGATGACGTCAAGAACCGCCTGTCGGTGCTGACGCCGGGCGCCAATGGCTGGCAGACCAGCCGCTTCGTTGGTGCACCGGCTTTCGGCACGCTGGGCGTGGCTGCGGTCGACAGCAATGACAGCGACGCGGTGTGGCTGACGGCCACCGACTACCTGACCCCGACCACGCTGGCGCTGGCCGAGATCGGCCAGGCCCCGGAAACGCTGAAGACCATGCCGGCCTTCTTCGATGCCAAGGGCAAGGTGATCGAGCAGCACTTCGCCACCAGCAAGGATGGCACCCGCGTGCCGTACTTCGTTGTGCACGATCGGGCGATGAAGCTGGACGGTTCCAATCCGACCCTGCTGTACGGCTACGGTGGCTTCGAGATCTCGCTGACCCCGAGCTATTCCGGTGGCATGGGCCGCGCCTGGCTGGAAAAGGGCGGCGTGTACGTGGTCGCCAACATCCGTGGCGGTGGCGAGTATGGGCCGCGCTGGCACCAGGCGGCACTGAAGCAGAACCGCCACAAGGCCTATGAAGACATGGCCGCGGTGGCGCGCGATCTGGTCAAGCGCAAGATCACCAGCGCCAGGCACCTGGGCGTGCAGGGCGGCAGCAATGGTGGCCTGCTGACCGGCAACATGCTGACCCAGTACCCGGAGCTGTTCGGTGCGGTGGTGGTGCAGGTGCCGCTGCTGGACATGAAGCGCTACAGCCACCTGCTGGCCGGCGCCTCGTGGATGGCCGAGTACGGCAACCCGGACACCAGCGACTGGGAGTTCATCAAGACCTTCTCGCCGTACCACCTGTTCGACGCGAAGAAGAACTACCCGCCGGTGCTGTTCACCACCTCCACCCGCGATGACCGCGTGCACCCGGGCCATGCCCGCAAGATGGCGGCGAAGATGATCGACGCCGGAAAGGACGTGACCTACTACGAGAACATCGAAGGTGGCCACGGCGGCGCCGCCAACAACGCGCAGGCCGCACACATGTCGGCGCTGGCCTACAGCTTCCTGTGGGAGCGGTTGGGCGGCAAGTAAGCAGAACGGAAAACGCCGCCCGAGGGCGGCGTTTTTCTTTGCCGGTAGTGCCGGCCGCTGGCCGGCAACTGCATCATTCACGCATTCCCGGGTTGCCGGCCAGCGGCCGGCACTACCGTCAACGTGATCCCTGCCAGCGCTTCAACCCACGCGCGATCCGCTCCACCGCCTCCTGCAATCGCGGCACTTCCTGGGTATAGGCCAGGCGCACGTGCTGGTTGGCACGATGGAAGCCGAAATCCAGCCCGGGCGTGAATGCCACATGCTCGGTTTCCAGGAAGTGGGCGCAGAACGCCTGCGCATCGTCGGTGAACGCGCTGACGTCTGCGTACAGGTAGAACGCGCCCTGCGGCTCGACCTCGATACGGAAGCCCAGCTCACGCAGTGCGGGCAGCAGGAAGTCGCGACGCTGGCGGAACGCTTCGCGGCGCTGTTCGAAGATCGCCATCGATTCCTCGCTGAAACAGGCGAGGGCGGCATGCTGGGCGATGCTCGAGGCGCTGATGTACAGGTTCTGCGCCAGCTTCTCCAGGTCCGGTACCGCGGCCGGCGGTGCCACCAGCCAGCCCAGCCGCCAGCCGGTCATGCCGAAATACTTGGAGAAGCTGTTCAGCACGAACGCGCTGTCATCCACCTGCAGCACGCTGGGCGCATCCAGGCCATAGGTGAGGCCGTGGTAGATCTCGTCCACCACCAGGTGGCCGCCCCGCGCGTGCAGGGCCTGCGACAGTGCGGCCAGATCGTCGGCGGAAAGCACGGTGCCGGTCGGGTTGGCCGGTGAGGCGACCAGCGCGCCGACGCTGTCGGCATTCCAGTGCTGTTCCACCAGTGACGGGGTCAGCTGGTAGGCGGTCTCCGGCCCGACCGGTACCAGTTGCGCACCGCCTTCCACCAGGCGCAGGAAGTGGCGGTTGCACGGATAGCCGGGGTCCGCCAGCAGCCAGTGGCGGCCGGGATCGACCAGCAGGCTGCTGGCCAGCAGCAGCGCACCGGACCCACCCGGTGTGACCAGGATGCGTTCAGGGTCGATATCCAGCCCGTAATGGCTGCGATAGAAGCCGCTGATGGCCTCACGCAGAGCCGGCAGGCCACGTGCGGCGGTGTAGCGGGTATGACCGGCGGCCAATGCGGCCTGGCCGGCGCGCACGACAGGTTCGGCGGTGGTGAAGTCCGGTTCGCCGATTTCCAGGTGGATCACATCGTGGCCGGCCTGCTCCAGCGCCTGTGCGCGGGCCAGCAGGGACATCACGTGGAATGGAGCGATTTCATGGCTGCGCCGGCTGTAGCCCGGCGTGTGGGGCAGGGTGTTCATGTGCCCATGGTACGCCGCGCGTCTGGGTCATGCGTTCTGGTAGTGCCGGCCGCCGGCCGGCATTCCGACCGTCTCCGGGTTCGTGAGGTTGCTGGCCAGCGGCCGGCACTCCCCATGACGATCCGCAGGGTTGCCCGCAGCCCTCCTGCAACCCAGACTCGGGCACAAGGACGCCATTGCATTGCAGTTCAAGGAACCCCACTACATGAAATCCAATCTCTGCCTGTTGCTCGCCAGCCTGATGACCACTACTGCCACCGCCGCCACTCCGCCTGTTCCGCCGGATGCCGCCAAGCATCCGCATGTGGTCAAGGCGCCGTTCGGCGCGACCCGCAACGATGACTATTACTGGCTGCGCGACGACAAGCGCGAGAACAAGGACATGCTGGCCTACCTGCAGGCCGAGAATGCCTACGCGGACCAGGTGCTGGCGCCGCTCAAGCCGCTCGAAGACACCCTGTACAAGGAGATCGTCGGCCGCATCAAGCAGGACGATTCCAGCGTGCCGGCGCGTGAGCGCGGCTATTGGTACTACAGCCGCTTCGAGACCGGCCAGGACTATCCGATCCACGCGCGCCGCAAGGGCAGCATGGAGGCCGCCGAGGAGATCCTGCTGGACGTCAACGCCATGGCCGCCGGCAAGGGCTATTTCAGCGTCGGCTCGATGGAAGTGAGCCAGGACAACCAGCTGCTGGCCTGGGCCGAGGATGATGTGGGCCGCCGCCAGTACACGATCCGCTTCAAGGATCTGGCCACCGGCAAGGTGCTGCCCGATGTGATCACCGGCAGCTCCGGCGACCTGGTCTGGGCCGACGACAACCGTACCGTGCTGTATGTCGAGAACGATCCGGAAACGCTGCTCACCGTGCGCGTGAAGAAGCACGTGCTGGGCTCCCCGGCCAGCGCCGACACCGTCGTCTACGAAGAGAAGGACGACAGCTTCTACATGGGCATCGGCCGCACCCGCGACGATCGCTTCATCACCATCGGCGTGCACAGCACCGTGTCCTCGGAAGAGCGCTACGCACCGGCCAGCGACCCGACCACGTTCACCGTGCTGGCCCCTCGCCAGCGTGACGTCGAGTACGATGCCGACCACTACGACGGCCGCTGGGTGATCCGCACCAACGACGGCGCGAAGAACTTCAAGCTGGTCACCGCACCGACCGATGCCACTTCGCGTGCGCAGTGGAAGGACTGGATCGCGCATGACGATGCGGTGTTCATCGAAGGCTTCGAGCTGTTCGACAGCTACACCGCCATCGCCGAACGTTCCGAGGGCCTGGAGCGCATCCGCCTGCTGTTCAAGGATGGCCGCAGCGACTACGTGAAGGCTGATGAGCCAGCGTACTCGATGGGCCTGGGCGACAACACCGAGGCCGATACGCCCTGGCTGCGCTACGTCTACACCTCGATGACCACCCCGACCACCGTGTTCGAGCTGAACACCGCCACCGGCGAACGCCGCCAGCTGAAGGTGCAGCCGGTGATCGGCTATGACGCGTCGAAGTACGAAACCGACCGCGTCTGGATCACCGCGCGCGATGGCGTGAAGGTGCCGGTGTCGCTGGTCTACCGCAAGGGCTACCAGAAGGACGGCAAGGGCGCGCTGTTCCAGTACGCCTATGGCAGCTACGGGATGTCGATGGACCCGTACTTCAACCAGACCGCGGTAAGCCTGCTCGACCGCGGCGTGGTGTATGCCATCGCCCACATCCGCGGCGGCCAGGAAATGGGCCGCGACTGGTACGAGAACGGCAAGCTGCTGCACAAGCAGAACACCTTCAACGACTTCATCGACGTCACCCGTGGCCTGGTAGCACAGGGCTGGGCGGCGAAGGATCGCGTGGCCGCGTCCGGTGGCAGCGCCGGCGGCCTGCTGATGGGCGCGGTGGCCAACCAGGCGCCGCAGGATTACCGGGTGATGGTGGCGCAGGTGCCGTTCGTCGACGTGGTCACCACCATGCTCGACCCGACCATTCCGTTGACCACCAACGAATACGACGAGTGGGGTAACCCGGAGCAGAAGCCGTATTACGACTACATGCTGTCCTACTCGCCCTATGACAACGTGAAGCAGCAGGCGTACCCGGCGCTGTACGTGGGTACCGGCCTGTGGGATTCGCAGGTGCAGTACTGGGAGCCGGCCAAGTGGGTGGCCAAGCTGCGTGACGACAACACCGGCCACTACCCGATCCTGTTCCGCACCAACATGGAAGCCGGCCACGGCGGCAAGTCGGGGCGCTTCAAGCGCTACCGCGAGCTGTCCGAGTCGTACGCGTTCGTGCTGCAGCAGCTGGGCATCGCCCAGCCGTGATCGCGACAGGGTGCCGGGCGCTGCCTGGCACCCTGAACCGGTATCCTTGCGGCCATGAGCGCGCCAGATCCTTCCGCCCCTCGCGATGCCACCACGCCTCCGCGCGTGGTGCGTTTCCGCTGGGCGTGGTGGCTGCTGGCGTATGTCAGCCTCGGCACCGGCATCGTCGGCATCTTCGTGCCGGGCCTGCCGACCACCGTATTCATCCTGATTTCGGCCTGGGCCGCCTCGCGTGGCTCCGAGCGCCTGCACAACTGGCTGCTGCAGCATCCACGCTTCGGCCCGGCCATCGCCAACTGGCAGGCACACGGGGCGGTCAGCCGCTACGGCAAGTGGATGGCCACGATCACCATGGCGGTATGCGCCGCCATCATGCTGTGGTGCGTGCCGATTGCCTGGGTGAAGTGGTTCTCGATCGGCAGCATGACCGTGGTGGCGATCTGGCTGTGGACGCGGCCGCTTCCGCCTCCCGAGGATTGAGCGCCTGCGGTAGTGCCGGCCACTGGCCGGCAACCCGATTCCCTGCACCAACCGCTCAGCCGCCAATGGCTATACTCGGGGCATGAAGATTCCCCATCGAAACGCCATCCTGATTCCGCTGGCAGCGGCCTCGCTGCTGCTCCTCGCCGCCTGCGGCAACAAGGGCCCGCTGGTACTGCCGCAGAAGCCGGTGCCGGTGGAAGAAACCGTCGAACCCGCTGCCGAGCCCGCCACCGAGGCGACCGCGGCGGAGGCCCAGGGCGCCGTTGCCCCCGCCACGACGGTCGACCCGGCTGCAACGACCACTCAGCCGGCAACCGCGCCAGCGAAGAAGGCGGGCAGCGGGGATGAGTAAGGCCAGTTCCACGGCGCTGCGCTTCAGCAAGATGCACGGCGCGGGCAATGATTTTGTAGTGATCGACCTGCGTGACGGCACCGCGCCGCCTACGCCCGAACTGGCCGCGCGCCTTGCCGACCGCCACACCGGCGTCGGCTGCGATCAGATCCTGACCATCGAAGCGCCACGTGCGGAAGGCTCGGTGGCCTCGTACCGCATCTGGAATGCCGACGGTTCCAATTCCGAGCAGTGCGGCAATGGCGCGCGCTGCATCGCGGCGTGGCTGGTGCGCCAAGGGAGTGCGCAGGGCGATGCGTTCGTCATCGACAGCCCGCTGGCCAGCCATGAAGTGAAGGTGCTCGGTGACGGACAGTTCGCCGTAACCATGGGCGTGCCTGCCTTCGAGCCGGCCAACGTGCCGCTGATGGGCTTCGCCCACGCGCGCGAGGAATACCTGCTGCCGCTGCAGGGCGAAAGCGTGCGCTTCGCCGCAGTGTCGATGGGCAACCCGCATGCGGTGATCGAAGTCGGCCTGATTGATGCTGCGCCGGTCGAGCGCGTCGGTGCGCTGCTGCAGCAGCATGCCTCGTTCCCGCGCTCGGTGAACGTGGGCTTCGCCCAGGTGATGGGCCCGGCGCACGCCCGCCTGCGCGTGTTCGAGCGCGGCGTCGGCGAAACCCTGGCCTGTGGCAGTGGCGCCTGCGCCGCTGCGGTGACCCTGATGCAGCGCGGCCGCCTGCAGCGCGATGCCCGCATCAGCCTGCCCGGTGGTGACCTGCGCATCCAGTGGCCGGGCGATGGCCAGCCTGTGGTGATGGCCGGCCCGACCGCATTCGTCTTCGAAGGGGAGTGGATGGCATGAGCGAAACCGTCGACAAGCTCGGGGCCCACGAAGTCGCTGCCTGGTTGCGGCGTCATCCCGGCTTCCTCAAGCAGTTCCCGGACCTGGCCCTGACCCTGGTGGTGCCGCGCGATGACGGCCCGACCGCATCGCTGGCCAGCTACCAGCTGGAAGTGCTGCGCGAGAAGAACCGCGAGCTGGCGCGACGGTTGGCCGACCTGGGCGCGACCGCCCAGGTCAACGAGCGGCTGGCGGTGCGCACGCACCAGCTGACCCTGGCACTGATGAAGCAGGACAATGCGGCCGACACTCTGCGTGCGATGGCCGCTTCGTTGCAGGAAGACTTCGCCGGCGACCTGGTGCGGCTGGTGGTGCATGCGCCGGTGGCCGGGCTGGAACAGGCCGACTGGCTGCAGGTGATCGCCGCCGATGATCCGCAACTGGGCCCGTTCCGCGACTGCCTGAAGGACGGCGAGCCGATCTGCGGCCGCCTGCAGCCGGAGAAGAACGCCGTGCTGTACGGCGCGCGCAGCGAGGAGGTGCAGACCACCGCGCTGCTGCCGCTGCCGGGGGTTGGCCTGATCGCGGTCGGCAGCCATGATCCAAACCGTTTCTACCCGGGCATGGGCACGTTGTTCCTGCGCATGATGGGCGATGCCCTGGCCACTGGCCTGAAGCGCTTCGCGGGCTGAGCAGGGCACGACGGCGATGAGCGCGGTACAGGCGTTCCTGCAGCATCTGCAGGTGGAGCGGCGGATGTCGGCGCACACACTCGACGCCTACCGCCGCGACCTGGACGCACTGTCGGCGTGGGCCGAGCCGCGTGGCGTAGCCGTGGAGGCACTCGATGCCGATGCGTTGCGCCAGTTCGTGGCCGACGAGCATCGCCGCGGCCTGTCGGCCAAGAGCCTGCAGCGCCGCCTGTCGGCCTGCCGCAGCTTCTATACCTGGCTGCTCAAGCACGGCCGCATCGAGGTCAGCCCTGCAGCGACGCTGAAGGCACCGCGCGCACCGCGCCGGTTGCCGCAGGTGCTCGATGCCGACGAAGCCGTACAGCTGGTCGAGCTTGAACCGGAAGGTGAACTCGGTCGACGTGATCGCGCGCTGCTGGAGCTGTTCTACTCCTCGGGCCTGCGCCTGAGCGAAGTCTGCGCACTGACCTGGCGCGACCTGGATTTCGCCAGCGGCCTGGTCAACGTGCTGGGCAAGGGCAACCGCCAGCGCCGGGTGCCGTTCGGCAGGCCCGCACGCGAAGCGCTGCAGGCGTGGCGTGCCGAAAGTGGTGGCGGCCCGGCCTCGCCGGTGTTTCCTGGCCGCAACGGGCCGATCAGCCAGCGCGCGGTGCAGATCCGCATCCGCCAGCTGGCGCAGCGCCAGGGCCTGTTCAAGCATGTGCATCCGCACATGCTGCGGCACAGTTTCGCCAGCCACATCCTCGAATCGTCCGGCGACCTGCGCGGTGTGCAGGAGCTGCTGGGCCATGCCGACATCGCCACCACGCAGATCTATACCCACCTCGATTTCCAGCACCTTGCCAAGGTCTACGACGCCGCGCATCCGCGCGCGAAGCGCCGACGCAGCAGCGAGGGCAGCGGAGAAAGCTGAACGTTGCCCCTGCGGTGGCCGGTCGCGGGTGGCTTGAAGGGCGCAGCGCAGGCCCCACCTCTGGTTCTGTCACCCCGGAGGCATCATGGACCCCAGTCAGAACCCCAACGTTTTCCACGCCACCACCATCGTCTGCGTCCGTCGCGGCGAGCACGTGGCCATTGCCGGCGACGGCCAGGTCACGCTGGGCCACACCGTGATGAAGGGCAACGCGCGCAAGGTGCGCCGCCTTGGCCGCGACGGCCAGGTGCTGGCCGGTTTCGCCGGTGCCGCCGCCGATGCCTTCACCCTGTTCGAGCTGTTCGAGGCCAAGCTGGAAAAGCACGGCCAGCTGCAGCGCGCCGCGGTCGAGCTGGCCAAGGATTGGCGCACCGAGCGCCGCCTCGGAAAGCTTGAAGCCCTGTTGGCCGTGGCTGACAAGGAAACCTCGCTGATCATCAGCGGCACCGGCGATGTGATCGAACCGGAGGACGGCATCATCGCCATCGGCTCCGGTGGCTCGTATGCACTTTCGGCCGCGCGCGCGCTGATGGCACATACCGAACTGGATGCGCGCACGATTGCCAGTGAAGCGATCGGCATCGCCGGCGACATCTGCATCTACACCAACCGCAACGTGGTGGTCGAGGAGCTGTGACGGGGAACCCGTCACAGACATTCCAGATTCGCCGGGCATGGCCCGGCGCTACCGTCCGGGGCCGTTCGGTTCCGGCATCGTAGACAACGAATTCGTGAGCACATCCATGTCGAAGATCGAAGTATCCTCCGCCACCATGACCCCGCGCGAGATCGTGCAGGAACTGGACCGGCATATCGTGGGCCAGCACGACGCCAAGCGTGCCGTGGCCATCGCCCTGCGCAACCGCTGGCGCCGCATGCAGCTGGCGCCGGAGCTTCGCAATGAAGTGATGCCCAAGAACATCCTGATGATCGGCCCGACCGGCGTCGGCAAGACCGAGATCGCGCGCCGCCTGGCTACGTTGGCCAACGCGCCGTTCGTGAAGGTCGAAGCCACGCGCTTCACCGAAGTGGGCTACGTCGGCAAGGACGTCGAGCAGATCATCCGCGACCTGGCCGACACCGCGGTCAAGCTGTATCGCGAACAGGCCAAGGTGCGCGTGCGTACCCAGGCCGAAGAACGCGCCGAAGACCGCATCCTCGATGCGCTGCTGCCGCGTCGTAGCGGCGGCATCGGTTTCGATCCTGAAGTCGCCCGCAACGAACCGTCGGCGCAGGACAACGAGACCCGCATCAAGTTCCGCAAGATGCTGCGCAACGGTGAGCTGGACGAGCGTGAGATCGAGCTCGACCTGGCGGCCAATGTCAGCATGGACATCATGACCCCGCCGGGCATGGAGGAAATGGGCCAGCAGCTGAAGTCGATGTTCGCCAACCTGGGTGGCGGCGCGAAGGCGCACAAGCGCACGCTGACCATCAAGGCCGCGCGTCCGCTGCTGATCGAGGAAGAGGCCGGCAAGCTGGTCAACGAGGACGATATCCGCACTGCGGCGATCGAGGCCTGCGAGCAGCACGGCATCGTCTTCATCGACGAGATCGACAAGGTTGCCAAGCGCGGCGACAACGTGGGCGGTGGCGATGTCTCCCGCGAAGGCGTGCAGCGCGACCTGCTGCCGCTGGTGGAAGGCTCCAACGTGTCCACCAAGTACGGCACGATCAAGACCGACCACATCCTGTTCATCGCGTCGGGCGCGTTCCACCTGGCCAAGCCCAGCGACCTGATTCCGGAGCTGCAGGGCCGTTTCCCGATCCGCGTTGAGCTGGGCGCGTTGAGCAAGGGCGACTTCGTGCGCATCCTGACCGAACCGAAGGCCGCGCTGACCAAGCAGTACGAAGCACTGCTGGCCACCGAAGGCGTCAAGGTCAGTTTCACTGCCGATGCCATCGAGCGCCTGGCCGAGATCGCGTTCCAGGTGAACGAGCGCCAGGAAAACATCGGCGCGCGCCGCCTGCATACGGTGCTGGAGCGCCTGCTGGATTCGCTCAGCTACGAGGCACCGGACCGCGATGGCGAAACCCTGGCCATCGACAGCGCCTACGTCGATGCACACCTGGGTGAGCTGGTGCAGGACCCGGACCTGAGCCGCTACATCCTGTAATGCGCATCGAGGTCGGATCCTTCGCCGTGGCGAGGGCCCTGACTCCATCCGCTGCAACAGAAAAGGCCGCCGCAGGGCGGCCTTTTGCGTTGGCGCTCAGCGCGATTGCCGGGCGCGGTAGGCCTGCAGTACCTGGTCGATCACTGCACTGGTGCGGGCGGCGCTGATGCCGTTCGAGGGCGAGTGCCCGTGGCCGCGCAGTTCGTCCACGACGGAGGCGATCAACGGCTGCTGGACCGATGGCGGGTTCGGGATATCGAATGCCTGCACGCCCGCTTCGGTCTCCAGCACCACCGGAACGTCCTCGAAGGTGGCAAAGCGCAGCTGCCCCAGGTCGCCGGTAATCTCGACCTCGTCCTGTCGGCGGAACGCGCAGAAACTCCATTGCGCGACGCCATGCGCCCCCGCCCCGGTGCGGAAGCACATCGAGACGCTGTCCTCGGCGGCGTAGGCGCCGGTCAACGAACTGGCCAGGCCGCGCACGTCGCTCAGGGGCTCCAGCAGATGGTCGAGCAGGTCCAGCGTATGTGAGCCCAGGTCGACGAACAGCCCGCCGCCGGCGATGGCGGGGTTGGTTCGCCAGAAGTCCGGCGATGCGGCAGCCGCCGAATGTGGCCGATGCAGGGTGGCGCGCACGCTGCGCGGCGTACCGATCGCGCCGCTGTCCAGCAGCTGCTTCACCTGTGCGAAGCGGGGCAGGGCACGGCGGTAGTAGGCCACGAACACGGGCACGCCGCTGCGGGCGCTGGCCGCGATGATGCGCTGGCACTCGTCGTGGTCCATGGCCATCGGCTTTTCGATGTAGACCGGCTTGCCTGCAGCAATCGCCTGCAATGCGTAGTGCATGTGCGTGGAGGGCGGTGTTGCAACGTAGACCGCGTTCACCTCCGGATCGGCGATGAGTGCATCGGCGTCCGCGTACCAGCGCGGAATCGCGTGGCGGCGTGCATAGTCTTCGGCCAATGCGGCATTGCGGCGCATGACCGCCACTACCCGTGAGCCCGGCGTGTTGGCCAGGGCCGGCCCGCTCTTCTTCTCGGTGACGCTGCCACACCCGATGAAGCCCCACACCACGTTGTCCAGGATCATCGATCTGCCCTTGCAGGGGGTGCCGCAGTGATGGGAGCAGCCTCGTTCACGCCTCGGGCAGCGGCTCGGGGACGGTGCCGGGAACGAACACACCATCCTTCACGTAGGCGGCCAGGGTCATGTCCAGCGCGAGCATGCCATCGCGCTTGAGGTCCATCAGTTCCGGTTCGACCATCGCGCCGTGCAGCACGCCCAGCACGGTGGCGTGCAGCATGCGTGCGGCGATCTTCGGGTCGGCGCCCTCGCGCAGCTGGCCCAGGTCCTTGGCGCGGCGCAGGGCACGCTCCATCCGGTCCAGCGCATCGCGGAAGCCGGCCTGCTGCATTTCGGTCAGGACCCTGGTGTCGGCCGACGCATCGCTGCGCAGCATGATTTCCATGGTCTTGCGCAGGCGCTCGTCCTCGGACAGCTCGATGAACGAGTGGATCATCACCGCGCGCAGGTCGTGCACCGGCGTGTCGCGCTGGTCGGTGGAGGTGCGCTCCAGTTCCTGCATGAAGGGCAGGTGCACCCGCTCGACGATCGCGGCCAGCACCTCGCTCTTGTTCTTGAAGTGCCAGTACACCGCGCCACGGGTATAGCCGGCGCGGGCGCCGATCATCTCCAGCGTGGTACGGGCCACGCCGTGTTCATGGAAGCAGGCTTCGGCGGCGTCAAGGATGCCTTCCCGGGTTGCCTGGGTGTCCTCTTTGGTCTTGCGGGCCATGGGTAGGTACGAGTGCGGGTGAAACGTGGCTGAATTGTACCGGTTTACAAACAAACAAGCATGTATGTATATTTCGCTCCCATCATTCCCGTCGTGTGCGTGGCAGGCCGGTCCGGCTCCCACTCCCCGCTGGTGCGCGTTGCCTGCTGGCGCTTTCGGCCTGTATCAGCGCGATTTGAGATTCCTTCCCCTAAGAGCCTTTCCGTCATGTTGCTGAGCCGAATCCGACCCTTTGCACTGTCGCTGGCGATCGCCGCAGCCGTGGCTGCCTGCGGCGGCCAACCCCAGGCCCCCGAGCAGGGCCCGGGTGACGTCACCGTGGTCACGCTGAAGTCCGAAACCGTGGGCCTGACCCGCGAACTGCCGGGCCGTACCAACGCCTTCCTGGTCGCCGAAGTGCGCCCGCAGGTCAACGGCATCGTTGCCAAGCGCCTGTTCACCGAAGGCGGCATGGTCAAGGCCGGCGAGCCGCTGTACCAGATCGAGGACGCCAGCTACCGCGCCCAGGCCAACAGCGCCCGCGCCCAGCTGGCCCGCGCCGAAGCCACGGCCAACGCCGCGCGCCTGAGCGCCAAGCGCATCACCGAGCTGGCCAAGGTCGACGCGGTCAGCCAGCAGGACCTGGAAAACGCCGTGGCCGCGCAGAAGCAGGCCGAGGCCGATGTCGGTGCCGCCAGGGCCTCGCTGGACGCGGCCAACGTCACCCTCGGCTATGCCCGCATCACCGCGCCGATCAGCGGCCGCATCGGCAAGTCCAGCGTTACCCAGGGTGCGCTGGTCAGCGCCGGCCAGGCCAATGCACTGGCTACCGTGCAGCAGCTGGATCCGATCTATGTCGACCTGACCCAGTCCTCGGCCGAGCTGCTGCAGCTGCGCCGCGAACTGGCTGCCGGCCGCCTGCAGGACAACCAGACCCTGCCGGTCAGCATCCTGATGGAAGACGGCAGCACCTTCGAGCACAAGGGCACGCTGGAGTTCTCCGAAGTCAGCGTCGATCCGGCCACCGGCAGCTTCGGCCTGCGCGTGAAGGTGGACAACCCGGACGGCCTGCTGATGCCGGGCATGTACGTGCGTGCGGTGATCGGCGGCGGCGTGCGCAGCGATGCGGTGCTGGTGCCGATGCAGGGCATCGCCCGCGATCCGAAGGGCGACACCACCGCGATGGTGGTCGGCAAGGACAACAAGGTCGAAGTACGCCCGGTCAAGGTCAGCCGCACGGTCGGCGACAAGTGGCTGGTCGAGGAGGGTCTGAAGGCCGGTGACAAGGTCATCGTCGAAGGCCTGCAGAAGATCGGCCCCGGCATGCCGGTCAAGGCCACCGAGAAGGGCGCTGCTCCGGCCAAGCCGGCGGCCGTCGCCCAGCCTGCCGCCCCGGCCGGCCACGCGAAGTAAGCGGAGAACCCCATGGCACGCTTTTTCATCGATCGACCCATCTTCGCGTGGGTGATCGCCATCATCATCATGCTCGCCGGCGGCCTGGCCCTGTTCAAGCTGCCGGTCTCGATGTACCCCAACGTCGCGCCGCCAGCGGTGGAAATCAGCGCCACCTACCCGGGTGCATCGGCCAAGGTGGTCGAGGACTCGGTGACGCAGATCATCGAGCAGAACATGAAGGGCCTCGATGGCCTGATCTACTTCTCCTCCAACAGCTCGTCCAACGGCCAGGCCACCATCACCCTGACCTTCGAGAGCGGCACCAACCCGGACATCGCCCAGGTGCAGGTGCAGAACAAGCTGCAGCTGGCCATGCCGCTGCTGCCGCAGGAAGTGCAGCGGCAGGGCATCAACGTGGCCAAGTCCAGCTCGGGCTTCCTGAACGTCATCGCGTTCGTGTCCGAGAACGGCAGCATGGACGCCAACGACATCGCCGACTACGTCGGTTCCAATGTCGTCGACCGCCTCAGCCGTGTGCCGGGCGTGGGCAACATCCAGGTATTCGGTGGCAAGTACGCCATGCGCATCTGGCTGGATCCGAACAAGCTGCATACCTATGGCCTGTCGGTTGCGGAAGTGACCGCAGCGATCAAGGCACAGAACGCGCAGGTGGCCATCGGCCAGCTTGGCGGTGCACCGTCGATCAAGGGCCAGCAGCTCAACGCCACCATCAACGCGCAGTCGCGCCTGCAGACCCCGGAACAGTTCCGCAACATCATCGTGCGCGGTGCGCAGGACGGTGCTGAGCTGCGCCTGGGTGATGTCGCCCGCGTCGAACTGGGTGCTGAGTCCTACGACTTCGTCACCCGCTACAACGGCCAGCCGGCCAGCGGCCTGGCGGTCACCCTGGCCACCGGCGCCAACGCGCTGGATACCGCCGCCGGCGTGGATGCCGCGCTGGAGGACATGAAGAGCTTCTTCCCGGCCGGGCTGAAGGCGGAGATCCCGTACGACACCACCCCGTTCGTGCGCGTGTCGATCAAGGGCGTGGTGCAGACCCTGATCGAAGCGATCGTGCTGGTGTTCGTGGTGATGTACCTGTTCCTGCAGAACTTCCGCGCCACCCTGATCCCGACCATCGCCGTGCCGGTGGTGCTGCTGGGTACCTTCGGCGTGCTGGCGATGCTGGGCTTCTCGGTGAACATGCTGACCATGTTCGCGATGGTGCTGGCGATCGGTCTGCTGGTGGACGATGCCATCGTGGTGGTGGAGAACGTCGAGCGCATCATGTCCGAGGAAGGACTGTCGCCGCTTGAAGCGACCCGCAAGTCGATGGGCCAGATCACCGGTGCGCTGGTGGGTATCGGCCTGGTGCTGTCGGCGGTGTTCGTGCCGATGGCCTTCATGAGCGGATCCACCGGCGTGATCTACCGGCAGTTCTCGGCCACGATTGTCTCTGCAATGGCGTTGTCGGTGCTGGTGGCGATCGTGCTGACCCCGGCACTGTGCGCGACCATGCTCAAGCCGCTGAAGAAGGGTGAGCATCATGTTGCCCACCGCGGCCTGGCCGGTCGCTTCTTCAACGGTTTCAACCGTGGCTTCGACCGCACCAGCGAAAGTTACCAGCGTGGTGTGCGCGGCATCATCCATCGTCCGTGGCGCTTCATGGGCATCGTGGCGGCACTGTTCGTGCTGATGGGCGTGCTGTTCGTGCGCCTGCCCAGCTCGTTCCTGCCCAACGAAGACCAGGGCGTGCTGATGGCGCTGGTGCAGGCCCCGGTCGGCGCCACCCAGGAGCGCACGCTGGAATCGATCGCGGCATTGGAGAACCACTTCCTGCAGAACGAGAAGGATGCGGTGGATTCGGTGTTCTCCGTGCAGGGCTTCAGCTTCGCCGGCATGGGCCAGAACGCCGGCATGGCGTTCGTCAAGCTGAAGGACTGGAGCGAGCGTGACGCCAACAATGGCGTGATGCCGATCACCGGTCGTGCGATGGCTGCCCTGGGCCAGATCAAGGATGCCTTCATCTTTGCCTTCCCGCCGCCGGCCATTCCGGAACTGGGGACTGCCTCGGGCTATACCTTCTTCCTGAAGGACAACAGCGGCCAGGGCCACGAGGCACTGGTCGCCGCACGCAACCAGCTGCTCGGCCTGGCCGCCGGCAGCAAGAAGCTGGCCAACGTGCGCCCGAACGGCCAGGAGGACACGCCGCAGTTCCGCATCGACATCGACGCGGCCAAGGCGACCTCGCTGGGGCTGTCGATCGACCAGATCAACGGCACGCTGGCCGCCGCGTGGGGCAGCTCGTACATCGATGACTTCGTCGATCGTGGCCGCGTCAAGCGCGTGTTCGTGCAGGCCGACCAGGCGTTCCGCATGGTCCCGGAGGACTTCGATCTCTGGTCCGTGAAGAACGACAAGGGCGAGATGGTGCCGTTCAGCGCCTTCGCTACCAAGCACTGGGATTACGGTTCGCCGCGCCTGGAACGCTACAACGGTGTGTCGGCCATGGAAATCCAGGGCGAACCGGCCCCGGGTGTCGCCTCCGGCGATGCCATGGCCGAGATCGAGCAGCTGGCCAAGCAGCTTCCGGCGGGCTTCGGCATTGAGTGGACGGCGATGTCCTACCAGGAACGCCAGGCCGGCTCGCAGACGCCACTGCTGTACACGCTGTCGCTGATGATCGTGTTCCTGTGCCTGGCCGCGATGTATGAAAGCTGGAGCGTACCGACCGCGGTGCTGCTGGCGGCCCCGCTGGGTATCCTCGGCGCGGTGCTGGCCAACACCTTCAAGGGCCTGGAGCGCGATATCTATTTCCAGGTGGCGATGCTGACCACGGTGGGCCTGACCAGCAAGAACGCGATCCTGATCGTCGAGTTCGCCAAGGAAAACCTGGAAAAGGGCGCCAGCCTGATCGAGTCGATCATGCACGCCGTGCGCGACCGCCTGCGCCCGATCGTGATGACCTCGCTCGCCTTCGGCATGGGCGTGGTACCGCTGGCGATCTCCACCGGCGCCGGTTCCGGTGCCAAGCAGGCGATCGGCACCGGCGTGCTCGGCGGCATGATCGTCGGCACCGTGCTCGGCGTGTTCTTCGTGCCGCTGTTCTTCGTGGTGGTGCAGCGCGTGTTCAAGCGCAGATCCACGATGTGACCTGTAACGGTAGTGTCGGTCGCTGGCCGGCATCTGCTGATCGCTTGATGTGAATCCAACGAGGTTGCCGGCCAGCGGCCGGCACTACCTCCTGCCATCCGGCAGTACCGATGGAAGTCATTCCCATGAAAAGTGCATCCCTGTTCCTTTCCATTGCCGCCGTGCTCGCGCTCGCCGGCTGCTCCACCCTGGTGCCGAAGAACACCGCCGTCGCTCCGGCGATCCCGGCGCAGTGGCCGGCCGAGGCAGTACAGGGCCAGGTGGCCGATGCCGCCGCCGTCGGCTGGCGCGACTTCTTCACCGATGAGCGCCTGCAGCAGGTGATCGAGCAGTCGCTGCAGAACAATCGCGACCTGCGCGTGGCCGTGCTCAACGTTGAACGCGCGCGCGGCCAGTACCGTGTGCAGCGCGCTGATCGCGTGCCCGGCGTGGCCGTGACCGGCCAGATGGACCGCCGTGGTACCGATGCCGGTGTCACCGAGCAGTTCAGCGCGGGCGTGGGTGTGGCCGAGTTCGAGCTGGACCTGTTCGGTCGCGTGCGCAACCTCAGCGAGGCGGCGCTGCAGCAGTACTTCGCCGTGGCTGCCAACCGCCGCAACGCGCAGCTGAGCCTGATTGCCGAGACCGCAACTGCGTGGCTGACGTATGGTGCCGACGCGCAGCAGCTGAAGATCGCCGAGGCCACGCTGAAGACCTACGAAGATTCGTTGCGCCTGGCCGAGGCCCGCCACGAGCGTGGCGGCAGTTCGGCACTGGAACTGACCCAGACCCGCACGCTGGTCGAGACCGCGCGCACCGATGCTGCGCGCCTGCGTGGCCAGCTGGCCCAGGACCGCAACGCGCTGGCGCTGCTGGCCGGTGGCCAGCTCGATCCGGCACTGCTGCCGGACGGCATCGAACCGCAGCTGCTGGCACTGGCACCGCCGCCGGCAGGCCTGCCCAGCGACGTGCTGCTGCAGCGCCCGGACATCATGGCCGCCGAACACCAGCTGCTGGCCGCCAATGCCAACATCGGCGCTGCGCGTGCCGCATTCTTCCCCAGCATTTCGCTGACCGGCAGCATCGGCAGTGGCTCCAGCGAACTGTCCGGCCTGTTCGACAGCGGAACCCGGGTATGGAGCTTCCTGCCGAAGATCACGCTGCCGATCTTCCAGGGCGGCAAGCTGCGCGCGAACCTGGCCATCGCCAATGCGGATCGCGATATCGCACTGGCGCAGTACGAGAAGTCGATCCAGGTGGGCTTCCGCGAAACCGCCGATGCGCTGGCGTTGAATGTCAGCCTGGACGAGCAGGTGCGTTCACAGCAGCGCCTGGTGGAAGCGGCCGAACAGGCCAACCGCCTGTCGCAGGCGCGCTACGACGCGGGCCTGGACAGCTTCGTGACCCTGCTGGATGCGCGGCGTACCGCCTACAACGCACAACAGACCCAGCTGCAGGCGCAGCTGGCGCAGCAGGCCAACCGCATCACGCTGTACAAGGTGTTGGGCGGTGGCTGGCACGAGCGCAGCTGAAGGACAGCCGGCCAGCGGCCGGCTCTACCTTGATGATCGATGGTAGTGCCGGCCGCTGGCCGGCATTGTCATTTCAGGACCTGCTACACCGCTTCATCGTCGCGCCGCGCTGCATGGCAGGCGCGCACCCGCGCGAGCGCATCGCCGGCTTCGCGCGCCATCTGCTCGTACTCGGCGCGGATCTCTTCCAGGCGTGCCTCGTCCAGTTCTTCCAGATCGAGCAGCTCGTTGTTGGCCTCGGCGGTTGCCCGGATCAGCTCGTCCAGCTTGATCTGCATCGCGGCGGTGTCCGCGTTCTGCGTGTGCTGGATCAGGAACACCATCAGGAAGGTGATGATGGTGGTGCCGGTGTTGATCACCAGCTGCCAGGTGTCGTTGAAGCCGAACACCGGGCCACTGATGCCCCAGATCACCACGATCGCCACTGCCGCCAGGAAGGTCCACGGCGAGCCCGTGGCGGCCGCGGCCTTCTTGGCGATCGTATTGAACAGATTTCGTGCTGTCATCGTCGTCGTCCCACTCAGGTGACGAGGATGATCGGCAGTGGCGCGTGGAGGCGCCGTGCAGCGGCCGTCAGGCGCGCATGCGTTGCAGTCGTGGCGCCTGCAGGCTGCGCACCGGGCTGCTCTGATAGACGTGCTGCCAGCAGAGGTCGACGAACTCGCGGGCCTGTGCTTCGCTCAGCCGCGGCATGATCTGCAGGGCGTACTGGGTCTGGAACATTTCGTCACGTTCGGCCTCGCTGGCGCGCGGCTGGGTGATCAGCGAATCACAGGCGAACTTGATCCACGGCACGTAGGAGCCGAACGAGTTGTGCGGCAGTGCGCCCTCGGCATGCTGGCGGCGCCAGTGGTCAAGCTCGGCGTCTACGTTGATGACCGGAGGAATGGTGGGGACTTCAGCGTGCATGACAATCCAGTTCGGTTGAGTGGAAAGGGAGTGGGGGTTCATCGGAGTGTGGCGTATCTGCCGGTGCATGCCGCGTCAGCGGGATGTGGAGCCGGTGTGGCGATTGCTGATCAGTTGCGCGTGCTCGACCGCCCCCATCTGCTCGGCCATGGTGGCCATCGCGTTGCACAGTCGCTCGTGATCGCGTGGCTGGCCGCGCACCAGTTCCAGCTGCAGGCCCTGGTAGGCACTCCAGAACGACGCACTGCGCCGGTGCAGCGCGAAGTGCTGCTGCAGGCGTTCGCGGATGGATTCGAGGATCGGGTCGGGCGTAGGTCGTACGGCGTGCGCGCACATGGCTGGCTCCGCCGGGGAAACGAGCCCCGGTAACCCCACCCTAGGCGTGTCAGCCGGGTGGGGTGTTACCGCAGTGTGTGCACGCGGTCCAGCTGACTGTGCGCGCGGTCACGGCAATGGCCGCAAACGCTGCCCGCACTAAGAGGTGGCGGCACTGAAGCGTTCATTAAACGGGTTCAACGGATGACGGTGTGTGGCTCATTCACCGATGTCTTCGTTCCAGATGTCCGGATGGCGGCTGATGAAATCGCCGAGCAGGTCGACGCATTCCTGGT
Source organism: Stenotrophomonas thermophila (assembly GCF_001499715.1). Lineage (NCBI taxonomy): Bacteria > Pseudomonadati > Pseudomonadota > Gammaproteobacteria > Lysobacterales > Lysobacteraceae > Stenotrophomonas > Stenotrophomonas thermophila. The sequence goes on from NZ_CVIW01000015.1 coordinate 57,348, forward strand.
TGTCGAGGTCGATCACGTTGACGCCGTTTTCCCGCAACCAGTCGATGCCGCCCTGGAAGGTGCGCGATTCGCCCACCACCACGGTGCCGATGTTGAACTGGCGCACCAGGCCAGAGCAGTACCAGCACGGTGCCAGGGTGGTGACCATGATCGTGTCCTGGTAACGGCGCTGGCGGCCGGCCTTGCGGAACGCATCGGTCTCGCCGTGCACCGACGGGTCGCCTTCCTGCACGCGGCGGTTGTGGCCGCAGCCAAGCAGGCGGCCGTCGTTGTGGTACAGGGCCGCGCCGATCGGCACGCCGCCCTCGGCCAGGCCTTGGCGGGCTTCGGCGATGGCGGTCTGCAGCAGGGCCTGGTAGTCGGGCGTGGTGATCATGCGGGGCTCCGGTAAGTCGTGGCCCGCCATGATACGGGCAGGGGGTGCCGCTGGCCCCCGGCGGTGCGATAATCGGGGCCATGAGCGAATCCCCCTACAAAGCCGGTACCACCCATTTCGGGTTCCGCGACGTCGCCGCCAAGGACAAGCAGAAGCTGGTCGGCCAGGTGTTCACCTCGGTCGCGCGCAACTACGACCTGATGAACGACCTGATGAGCCTGGGCGTGCACCGGGCGTGGAAGCGCTACTACGTGGCCACCGCGCAGGTGAAGCCGGGCGACCGCGTGCTCGATCTGGCGGGCGGCACCGGCGACATCGCCGCCCTGCTGAAGGAGCGCGTCGGCGCCGAGGGCTCGGTGGTGCTGGGCGACATCAACGCCGGCATGCTGTCGGTCGGCCGTGACCGCCTGACCAACCGCGGCTTGGTGCTGGGCCTGGACTACGTGCAGTGCAACGCCGAGGCCCTGCCGTTCCCGGACAACAGCTTCGACCTGGTCACCATCGCCTTCGGCCTGCGCAACGTGACGGACAAGGACGCTGGCCTGCGCGAGATGTACCGCGTGCTGAAGGTGGGCGGCCAGGCCCGCGTGCTGGAGTTCTCCGAAGTCACCGCGGACTGGTTCAAGCCGATCTACGACTTCCACTCGTTCAAGATCCTGCCGAAGCTGGGCAAGCTGTTCGCCAATGACTCGGACAGCTACCAGTACCTGGCCGAGAGCATCCGCAAGCCCCCGCCGCAGGACGAACTGAAGGCGATGATGTCGCAGGCCGGCTTCGAGCGCTGCCACTACAAGAACCTGACCGGCGGCATCGTCTCGATCCACTCCGGCTACAAGCTGTAAGCCCAGTGTCCGGGTAGTGCCGGCCGCTGGCCGGCATCCCCGTGCCCGGTCATCGTCCGTGCGGATGCCGGCCAGCGGCCGGCACTACCGGTGCTGTGGGCCGCCATTACCCCGCACCGCGCAACGCCTGCGCGGCCGGAGGGAGTTACCATTGGGGTTTGATCCCCGTAACGGTCCCGATTCATGCGTAATCCGCTGATGCTCCTTCCGCTGGCCGTGGCCCTGGCCGCCGGCTGCTCCCAGGAGGCGGCCGCGCCCGCCGCCGCCCCGACTGCCGCAAAGGCCCCTGCCGCCCCCGTGAACGCCGAGAACCGCAGCCACGACGAAAGCTCGTACGCCGAGCCGGACAAGGTCGTCATCAAGGACATCGCGCTGGATCTGAAGCTCGACTTCGACCAGAAGCAGATTGGCGGTACCGCCACCTACACGCTGGAATGGAAGCAGAAGGACGCCAGGCAGCTGGTGCTCGACACCCGCGAGCTGACCGTGTCCAAGGTCGAGGCCGTCGCCGCCGATGGCGCGCGCAGCCCGCTGAAGTTCGAGCTGGCCGCCGCTGACAAGGTGTTCGGCAGCAAGCTGACCATCGAGGCCCCGGAACAGCCGGCCAAGGTGGAAGTGACCTACCACACCGCACCGACCGCCTCGGGCCTGCAGTGGCTGGCGCCGTCGATGACCGAGGGCAAGAAGCTGCCCTTCATGTTCAGCCAGTCACAGGCCATCCACGCCCGTTCGTGGGTGCCGCTGCAGGACACCCCGAGCGTGCGCTTCACCTACAGCGCGCACGTGGTCTCGCGCCCGGACGTGATGGTGCTGATGAGCGCCGACAACGATCCCAAGGCCGCGCGTGATGGTGACTACACCTTCAAGATGCCGCAGCCGATTCCGTCCTACCTGCTGGCCATCGCCGCCGGCGACCTGGTGTTCGAGCCGATCTCCGGCCGCTCCGGCGTCTGGGCCGAGCCGACCATGGTCAACAAGGCCGCCAAGGAATTCGAGGACACCGAGAAGATGATCGGTGCCGCCGAGAAGCTCTACGGCGAATACCGCTGGGGCCGCTACGACATGCTGGTGCTGCCGCCGTCGTTCCCGTTCGGTGGCATGGAGAACCCGCGTCTGACCTTCGCCACCCCGACCGTGATCGTCGGCGACAAGTCGCTGGTCTCGCTGGTCGCCCATGAACTGGCGCACAGCTGGTCGGGCAACCTGGTGACCAACGCCAGCTGGAAGGACATCTGGCTCAATGAAGGCTTCACTACCTACGTCCAGGGCCGCATCACCGAAGCCCTGTACGGCAAGGAGATGGCCGAGATGGAGAAGCAGATCGACCAGACCGACCTGCTGGCCGAAGTGAAGGACATGAGCCCGGCCGACCAGGCGCTGGCGCTGCCGCCGCTGAACGAGCGCGACCCCGACGAAGCGCTCAGCCAGGTGGCCTACGTCAAGGGTTCGTGGTTCCTGGAATTCCTGGAGCAGCGCTTCGGCCGCGAGACCTTCGATCCGTTCCTGCGCGGCTGGTTCGATGACCACGCCTTCCAGAGCGCGAACACCGACCAGTTCGTCGACTACATGAAGAAGAACCTGCTGCCGAAGAATCCGTCGGCAGTGACCGAGGCCGAACTGAAGGCATGGCTGGACGAGCCGGGTATCCCGGCGTTCGCGGCCAAGGCGCAGTCGCGCAACTTCAGCAGCGTCGATACCGCACGCATCGCCTTTGCCAGCGCCGGCACCGTGCCCAGCAGCCAGGTCATCGCCGACTGGAGCACCCAGGAATGGGTGCGCTTCATCGACGGCCTGGGCGCAACCCAGCCGCTGGACAAGCTGGCCACGCTGGACAAGGCCTTCCACTTCACCGGCACCCCGAATGGCGAAATCGCCATGCGCTGGTACCCGCTGGCGATCCGCAGCGGCTACGAGCAGGCCAATGAAGGCGCGGCGGCATTCATCGAGCGCGTCGGCCGTCGCAAGCTGATCCTGCCGATCTACGCCGAACTGGTGAAGACCCCGAAGGGGCTGGAGCTGGCCAAGCAGGCCTTCGAAAAGGCCAAGCCGGGCTACCACCCGATCACCACCGCCTCGGTCCAGGACATGCTGGCCAAGGCTGAAGCCAAGTAAGCGGTAGTGCCGGCCGCTGGCCGGCAACCGGTCACTGCTTCACCACCAACGGCGGGGAAACCCGCCGTTGGTGTATCCGCTTTTCGCTGCCGATAGAATCGGGATGCACTCGCAAAGGACCTCCGCCATGAAACGACTGATCCTGCTCACCGCCTGCACGCTGGCGCTGGCCGCCTGCAGCAACCCCGAGGAAGAACGCAAGGCGCAGGAAGCCGCCGCAGCCGCCGTGCAGGCGCAGAAGGAGGCCAAGGCCGAAGACGTGGCCAAGCAGTACGACATGGCCGTGGCCGCGCAGGACTGGGAGCGCGCGCGCCTGCACGGCGCCTCGCTGCTGGACCAGTACAAGGACACCGCGGCCGCCGAGCGCATCGCCGCAGGCTTCGACGAGGTCAAGGCCAAGGGCGATGCCGCGCGCGACCTGCGCCGCATGCAGGCACTGTGGCAGTACAACCAGATCCCGGTGGGCAACAAGGGCAACCAGGTTTCGGCGCAGATCTACAGCAAGGAACGGGTGGACGTGGATGGCAGCGGCGCCAAGCCGGTGCAGCTGGTGTTCCGCGATCATCCGGAGTGGAAGCGGCATGCGTATCTGGTGCTGCAGGCCGGCGATTTCCGTTGCCCGCAGTGCACGGTGAAAGTGACCGTGGACGACGGCAAGCCGGTGTCGATGGCCGCGTGGCGCCCGAAGACCGATGAAGCCATCGCCCTGTTCATCACCGATCAGAAGGCGCTGTGGAAGCTGGCGCGCAAGGGCAAATCGATCAGCATCGAGTTCCCGGTCAAGGCCGGTGGCACCCGCACCGCTGTGTTCGAAACCGGTGGCGTCGACGCCAGCCGCATGCCGCAGTGGTGGCAGTAAGGGTTGCGGCGGGCAGCGCAGTGCACGCGTTGTCCGCGATCCGGCACTGGGTGTTCGACCTGGATGGCACGCTGACCGTCGCCGTGCATGATTTCGCCGCGATCCGCCGCGCGCTGAAGATTGCGGCCGAGGAAGACATCCTTGACCATATTGCGGCCTTGCCGGACGCACCGGCGCAGGCCAAGCGCGCGTGGTTGCTGGATCATGAGCGCGCGCTGGCCGAGGACGCACTGCCGGCACCGGGTGCGCTGAAGCTGCTGCGCGCGCTGGCGGCGGCGGGTTGCCGACTGGGCATCCTGACCCGCAACGACCATGCGCTGGCGAAGCTGACGCTGGAGGCGATCGGGGTCGGGGCGTTGTTCGACGACGCCGACATCATCGGCCGCGACGAAGCGGTGCCCAAGCCCTCGCCGGATGGCCTGCAGCAGCATCTTCGTCGCTGGGGGATCGGGGCTGCGGAGGCAGTGATGGTCGGTGACCACGCCTACGACCTGGAGTGCGGCCGTGCCGCAGGCACGCACACCGTGCTGGTCAATCTGCCGGAAAATCCGTGGCCGGGCCGTGCCGACTGGCATTTCGCCGATTGCCGCGCCTTGTTGGCTGCCTGGCAGGGCGCCTGATGATGTAGAGCCGAGCCCACGCTCGGCTGCTCTCCGGTCAGATCGCGCTGGCGCGCGCAAGCCGAGCATGGCTCTCGGCTCTACAGGAATCAAACAGTGTGTCGACCAAGGTCGACACCTACCAACAGCATTCCCAGCAGCGCATCGGGTGGAAAGCCCCCATGTTGTTCAAGGGGGCGCGCCGAAGGCGCGGGGATAAGGTGGAATGCGCGAGCAATTTGGTTACGCGCTAAGCGCGTAGCCAAATTGCTGCTTGAACTGCTCGTTGAACTCATCGAAAGTGAAGCGCTGGTTCTGCGTGCCCGGGTGTTCGACCTTCAGCGCGCCCATCAGGTTGCCCATGCGGCCGATGGTCAGCCAGTCGTAGCCCTTCTGGATGCCGTAGATCAGGCCGGCGCGGAAGGCGTCGCCACAGCCGGTCGGGTCGACCACGCGGCGCTCGTGCGCCGGCGGGATGTCGTAGCTCTTTTCCGGGGTGTGGATGACCGCACCCTTCGGGCCACGGGTGGTGATGTAGGCCTTGACCCGGCTGACGATCTCCTTTTCGTCCCAGCCGGTGCGCTCCTGCAGCAGGTTCGACTCGTAGTCGTTGACCACCACGTAGTCGGCCTGATCGATGAACGCGCGCAGCTCCGGGCCGTTGAACAGCGGCATGGCCTGGCCCGGGTCGAAGATGAACGGGATGCCGTCCTCGTGGAATTCCTGCGCGTTCTGGATCATGCCTTCGCGGCCGTCCGGGCCGACCAGGCCCAGGGTCACGCCCGGCACGCCACGCACGTGGTTCTCGTAGGAACGCATCATCGCGCCCGGGTGGAAGGCGGTGATCTGGTTGTTGTCGTGATCGGTGGTGATGAACGCCTGCGGGGTGAACAGCTCATCGATCACGCGCACGCGCGACAGGTCGATGCCCAGGCCTTCGAAGTACTCGCGGTACGGGCCGAAGTCCGATCCCACCGTGCCCATCGGGATCGGCTGGCCACCCAGCAGGTGCAGGTTGTAGGCGATGTTGCCGGCGCAGCCGCCGAACTCGCGGCGCATGCGTGGGACCAGGAACGACACGTTCAGGATGTGCACCTTGTCCGGCAGGATGTGATTCTTGAACTGGTCCGGGAACACCATGATGGTGTCGAAGGCAAGAGAACCACAGATCAGAGCGGACATCGATGTAAGCCTATGCGGTGAATTTTGGGGTGGGCCGGCCCGGTTCAGCGGGCAAGCAAACGGCGCCCTTGGGCGCCCGACGGCGCAAAGGTTACCCGCTGGTGCCGCTCAGGGCCAGAACCGGGTGAGACCTGATCAGGCCGAAAGCCTGTGAAGACGCGGGTTCAGCTAGTTTTTTCCTTGCTCGGCGGCAGGCGGGTTGCTAGGCTTGTCGGCCTCGATTTCTGCCCATTTTTTCGCCATCCCGCGGCGGGCACGACACCCCTCAGGACTCCTTCCTCAGATGTTCAAGAAACTCCGTGGCATGTTCTCCAACGACCTGTCCATCGACCTGGGCACGGCCAACACCCTCATCTACGTGCGCGGGCAGGGGATCGTACTGAACGAGCCATCGGTCGTGGCCGTGCGCCAGGACCGTGCCATCGGTGGCACCCGCTCGGTGGCAGCCGTAGGCGCCGAAGCCAAGCAGATGCTCGGCCGTACCCCGGGCCACATCACCACCATCCGCCCGATGAAGGACGGCGTCATCGCCGACTTCACCTACACCGAGGCGATGCTCAAGCACTTCATCAAGAAGGTGCACAAGTCGCGCGTGCTGCGCCCGAGCCCGCGCGTGCTGGTCTGCGTGCCGGCCGGTTCGACCCAGGTCGAGCGCCGCGCGATCAAGGAATCGGCCGAGGAAGCCGGTGCCCGTGACGTGTTCCTGATCGAAGAGCCGATGGCCGCCGCGATCGGCGCCGGCATGCCGGTCACCGAAGCCCGTGGCTCGATGGTCATCGACATCGGCGGCGGCACCACCGAAGTGGCGGTGATCTCGCTCAACGGCATCGTCTATTCGGCCTCGGTCCGCATCGGCGGCGACCGCTTCGACGAGTCCATCACCAACTACGTGCGCCGCAACCACGGCATGCTGATCGGTGAAGCCACCGCCGAGCGCATCAAGGTCGAGCTGGGCTGCGCCTACCCGCAGGCGGAAGTGATCGAGATGGAAATCTCCGGCCGCAACCTCGCCGAGGGCGTGCCGAAGATGATCAAGATCAGCTCCAACGAGGTGCTCGAGGCCCTGCACGAACCGCTGTCGGGCATCGTCAGCGCGGTGAAGCTGGCGCTGGAGCAGACCCCGCCGGAACTGTGCGCCGACGTCGCCGAGCGCGGCATCGTGCTGACCGGTGGCGGCGCCCTGCTGCGCGACCTGGACCGCCTGATCTCCGAGGAAACCGGCCTGCACGTGCAGGTTGCCGACGATCCGCTGACCTGCGTGGCCCGCGGCGGCGGTCGTGCGCTGGAGCTGGTGGACATGCACGGCAACGAGTTCTTTGCGCCGGAATAAGCCGTCCCGGCCGTTCCTGCCCGCCGCGCCCTTCCGGGGTGCGGCCCGCCGTGATGGCGGGCCGGCACCGGCGGGGCGCCCGCGTGTTTCCCTTCCGCCTTCTGCCAGTTGAATCGTTGCCGTGCCGCCCTACGCCGGTCCTCCCGTCGCCTCCCGATCCGGTGATGCCGCCAGCCCCCTGCGGTTGCTGGCCTATCTCGCGTTGGCCATCACGCTGATCGTGCTCGATGACCAGGCCGGCTGGCTGGCGCGCCTGCGCGAGCAGGCCAACAGCCTGGTGCAGCCGGTCTGGGCACTGGCCGGCCTGCCCGGCAAGCTCGGCAACCAGGTCAAGGATTCTGCCGCCAGCCACAGCCAGCTGGTCGCCGAGAACCGCGAACTGCGCAACCAGCTGCTGCTGGCCAACGCGCGCCTGACCCGCCTGCAGACCGCCGCACTGGACAATGCCCAGCTGCGCGAACTGCTGAACGTGGCCGAGCGCAGTGGCCTGGACGTGCAGCTGGCGCCGATCCTGGACATCGACCTGGACCCGGTCAAACAGCGCCTGGTACTCGATGCCGGCAGCCGCGAGGGCGTGCATGTCGGCCAGGCGGTGATCGACGCCGGCGGCCTGATGGGCCAGGTGATCAGCGTCACCGGCGGCACCTCTACCGTGCTGCTGCTGACCGACCCTGACCATGCCGTGCCGGTCACCGTGGCCCGCAACGGCGTTCGCCTGATCGTCTATGGCCGCGGCGACACGCTGGAACTGCGCGATATTCCGCTCAGCGCCGGGGTGGAAGTGGGCGATGAGATCGTCACCTCCGGTCTTGGCGGTCGTTTCCCGGCCGGCTTCCCGGTCGGCACCATCACCGGCCTGCGACCGGACGACACCCATGCGTTCCTGGTCGGCGAACTGAAGCCGGCGGCGCAGCTCGACCGCGGCCGCGACGTGCTGCTGCTGCGCCCGGGCGCGGCGATCCGCATTCCGCCGGAGCTGCGCCTGCAGCTGGAAGAAACCGCCCCGGGTGGCCCGGCCACCGGCGCCACCGTGCCCGTGGGAACCGCGCCAGCGGCAACGACGCCAGCTCCGGTCAGCGCCCCGGTAGTGCCGGCCGCTGGCCGGCAACAGCCCTCGTCGCAAACGAGGTCTGTTGCCCCCGCATCCTCCCCTGATCCTGCTGCCCCGGTAGTGCCGGCCGCTGGCCGGCAACCGACCACGCCGGAGGCGCAGCGATGAGCCGCCTGCGCGACAAGCCATGGGTGCTGCCGGCCAGCCTGGTGGTGGCGCTGCTGCTGGGCCTGCTGCCGTTGCCGGCGCTGCTGCAGCCGCTGCGCCCGTACTGGCTGGCGCTGGTGCTGGCGTACTGGGTCATCGAAGCGCCCGAGCGCGTCGGCCTGGGCATCGCCTTCGCCAGCGGCGTCATCGCCGACCTGCTGTACGGCGGTGTCCTCGGCGAGCAGGCACTGCGGCTGGTGATGCTGGCTTTCATCCTGCAGCGCTTCCGCGCGCGCATCCGCTTCTTCCCGATGTCGCAGCAGATGCTGGCCATCGGCGGCCTGCTGTTCAACGACCGCATCGTCAGCGCACTGGTGCACATCCTGGTGGGCGAACCGACCCTGCCGTGGTCGTACTGGTGGGCCCCGCTGCTGGGCATGGGCCTGTGGCCGCTGGTGTTCGTGCTGCTGGACGCGGTGCGCTTCGGCAAGCGCGGGCGCTGAGCCATGATTCCGCGCCGCCAGGTCAAGAATCCACACGCCGAAGCCGAGCAGTTCCGCCGTCGCGCGGCGCTCGGTTTCCTGGGCGTGCTGGTCTGCCTGCTGGGGCTGGGCGGCTGGTACTTCAAGCTGCAGGTGCTGGACCACGACGTCTATGCCACGCGCTCGGAAGCCAACCGCATCAAGCCGCGGCCGGTGGTGCCCGGGCGCGGCATGATCTACGACCGCAATGGCCGCCTGCTGGCCGAGAACGTGCCGGCGTTCCGCCTGGACGTGACCCCGGACAAGGTCAAGGACATGGACGCCACCCTGGAAGGGCTGGCGAAGATCATCAGCATCAGCCCGGAAGAGCTGGAAGCGTTCAACAAGTCGCGCAAGGCGCGCCGCAAGTTCCTGCCGGTCACGCTGAAGCTGCGCATGAGCGACGAGGAGATGGCGCGCTTTGCCGTCGACCGCTGGCGTTTCCCGGGGGTCGAGCTGGAACCCTACCTGACCCGGCGCTACCCGTATGGCGATCTGTTCGCGCACATCATCGGCTACGTCGGTCGCGTCGATGACAAGGATCTGGAAATCCTCGGCGAAGGTAATGCCGCGCTGACCCACATCGGCAAATCCGGCCTGGAGCGCTATTACGAGCAGCAGCTGCGTGGCCGGGTCGGCTATGAACAGGTCGAGACCAACGTGCAGGGCCGCGCGATCCGCACCATCGGCCGGGTGGCCGCGCAGTCCGGTGCGGACCTGCGGCTGTCGATCGACGCCGACCTGCAGCGCGCGATGGTGGCTGCCTTCGGCGACCAGGAAGGCTCGGCGGTGGCGATGGACCCGCGTACCGGCGAAGTGCTGGCGATGGTCAGCCTGCCGTCCTACGACCCCAACCTGTTCGTCAACGGCATTTCCCATGCCGACTTCAAGGCATTGAACGAAAACCCGTCGCGGCCGCAGTTCAACCGTTTGGTGCTCGGTGGCGTCGCCCCCGGTTCCACGCTGAAACCCCTGATCGGCCTGGCCGGCCTGGATTCGGGCGTGCGCCGCCCGGAAGACAAGGTGCTGTCCACCGGCATGTTCTACCTGCCCGGCACTTCACGTGGCTGGGGTGATGCGCATCGCGGCGGCCACGGCTGGACCGACCTGCGCAAGTCGATCGCCGAATCGGTCAATACCTATTACTACAAGCTGGCGCTGGACCTGGGCATCGAGCGCTTCGACCATTACATGGAGTACTACGGCTTCGGCCAGCCGACCGGCATCGACCTCACCGGCGAAATCGGCGGCATCCTGCCGTCGCCGGCGTACAAGCGGAAGACCCGCAAGGAAGCCTGGTTCCCGGGCGACACGGTCAACATCAGCATCGGCCAGGGCGACTGGAAGGTCACCCCGCTGCAGCTGGCGCGCGGCGTCAGCGCGCTGGCCGACGGCCAGCTGCGCACCCCGCACCTGGTGATCCAGCAGCGCGAAGGATTCGACAGCGACTGGACGGCAATGCCGGCCGGCGAAAGCAAGCCGATCAGCCCCAACCCCAACAACGTGCAGGCCGTGCGCGAGGGCATGATGGCGACCATGCGGCCCGGCGGCAGCGGCTGGCGCGTGGCGGTGGGTGCGCCGTACGTGATGGCCGGCAAGACCGGTACCGCACAGGTCATCAGCCGCAAGGGCACTGCTGCAGTGAACCCGAAGAGCCTGCCGATGCACCTGCGCCACCGCGCGCTGTTCGTTGGCTTCGCGCCGGTCGAAAACCCGGTGATCGCGATTGCGGTGGCGGTGGAAGGCGGTGGCTACGGTGGTTCAGCCGCGGCGCCGATCGCCCGCAAGGTGTTCGATGCCTACCTGCTGGGCAAGATGCCCGAAGGCATGCAGCCGCTGGACAGCGAGCGCGGCACCACTGCCATCGGCGCCACCGCGTTCGACAACGAAGACGCGAGCGCGCGCCAGGCCGGCGACCTTGCCGCTGCACAGGTGGGAGAACATCCGGTGCTGATCGGCGTGCCTGCACCGGCGCCTGCACCCGCGCCGCAGCCGGATGCGCAGGCCGCCGCGTTGCCGGCCACGCCACGGCCGACCCCTGCGGAGCCCGCACGATGAGAGTGTTCCTGCGTTGGGCCGGCGACATGCTGCGCCGCTTCTTCAGTACGCTGGACTGGGTGCTGTGCCTGGCCCTCGGCGCGCTGATGGTGATCGGCCTGGCGACCCTGAAGAGTGCCGGAGGCGACAGCCTGGTGATGGCCCAGGGCGCGCGCTTCGCGGTGGGCATGGCGGCGCTGTGGGGCATCTCGCGCGTGCCTATCCTGCGCATCCGCTCGGCCACGCCGATGATCTATGCGATCTCGATGATTCCGTTGCTGGCGGTGTTCGTGCTCGGCACCGGCAAGTACGGCCGGCAGTGGCTGGACCTGAAGTTCTTCTACCTGCAGCCGGCCGAGCTGCTGAAGGTGAGCCTGCCGATGATGGTGGCCTGGTACCTGCACAGGATGCCGCTGCCACCGCGCTTCAATACCGTGCTCGTGGCCTTGGTGATCATCGGCGTACCGACCGGCCTGGTGATGCTGCAGCCGGACTTCGGCACCGGTGTGCTGATCGCCGCCAGTGGCGTGTTCGTGCTGCTGCTGGCAGGCCTGCCGTGGTGGTGGGTCGGGCTGGGCGTAGGCGGCGTGGCCGCGGTCGCGCCGGTGGCCTGGTTCTGGCTGCTGCGGCCGTACCAGAAGGACCGCATCATGATGTTCCTGGACCCGGAAATGGACGCGCTTGGCGCCGGCTGGAACATCATCCAGTCGAAGATCGCGATCGGTTCCGGGGGCTTCGATGGCAAGGGCTGGGGCGAGGGCTCGCAGTCGCACCTGAACTTCATTCCCGAGCAGACCACCGACTTCGCGTTCTCGGTGCTGAGCGAGGAATTCGGCTGGATCGGCGTGGCCACCGTGCTGGCGCTGTACCTGCTGGTGATCGGGCGTTGCCTGTGGATTGCCAGCCAATCGCGCGATTCCTATTCGCGCCTGCTTGCCGGGGCCACCGGACTGGCGTTCTTCGTCTACGTACTGGTCAACGGCGGGATGATTTCCGGCCTGCTGCCGGTGGTGGGCGTGCCGATGCCGCTGATCAGTTACGGCGGTACCTCGGCGGTGTCACTGCTGGCCGGCTTCGGCCTGGTGATGGCGGTGCGCAGCCACAACCCGGTGCACGGCGGCTACGGCTAGCCGCCGCGCTTCCTGCTCCTGATTCTTGTAGAGCCG